>JAISTE010000074.1 GCA_031272825.1 Propionibacteriaceae bacterium
AGCGTCGTCCAGATGTTCACCTTGCAGACCCCGTCGGCGAAGGCGTTCTCCAAGTCTTCTCTGGGCGCGCTTGAGGCTCCGTGCACGACCAGTCTCGGGCCGGTCAGTGCACTGATCGCGCGGGCGGCTTCCGGGTGGTACTTGGCCGTGGCTGCGCTGGAGCGGTGCTCGGTTCCCAAGTTGGGCACTATGAAGTCCACTCCAGTAGCCTCGAAAAACTCCATTGCCTTTGCCGGGGTGGTCAGCTGCTCGTTGGCTCCGGCGTCGGATGCGGAGATGTCGTCGCAGGCTCCCTCGATCACAAACTCACCGCCGCGGGCCACCACGAAATCGGCAGTTCGGCGCAGGTTCTCCTCCCACGCAAACATGGAGGCGTCGAACATCACCGACGAATACCTGCTCAGATCCCCGGCCAGCGCTTCCTTATCGCCGATTGGCTGCCCGTGGTCGAAATGGGTAAGCACCTTGACGTCAGGGTAGTCACCGTCTGGGCGGGCGAGGATTTCGCAGTCCCCCAAATACAGCAGCTGCCCAGTTCTCCAATTGCTGCTTGCCGCATAGTTTTGCAGCTGCGGCCGGTGCGGCAGCGTGCAGGTGGCGGCGACGGTGACGGGCAACTTCGTACCCAGCTCCTCGGCCCGCTGTTGGGCGGCGGACAAGATGGCCTCGGTCGTCGTCTGGTTCTCGGTGCAGAAAGTGGGTACCGACCAGCCTTTGGAGGCTGCCTCGGCGTAGACCTCGAGTACGGCCTCTCTTCCGGTTACTATCACGGCTACCTCGAGTTCACCATCGAGCGGATGGAGTCGATCGCGACGGCCAAGATGATGACAACGCCCTTGACAATCAGCTGCGTGAAGTACTCCACGTTCATCAGCACCAGTCCGTTGGAGAGCACTCCGATGATGATCGCGCCGATGAGTGTTCCAGTGATCTTGCCCCGGCCGCCCGCCAGCGCCGTTCCCCCAAGTACGACGGCCGTAATCGCGTCCATCTCGTAGGACTGGCCGCCGTTGGGTTGGGCCGATTCTACGCGCGCGGCGAAGATGATCCCGCCCAGCCCGGCACATGCCCCGGCGATTGAGTAGACCCAAACCAGGACTTTGCGCACGGAGATTCCCGCGAGGCGGGCGGCCTCGGGGTTTCCGCCGACGGCATAGACGTGCCGACCGAACGTCGTTCGTTCCAACAAGAACCAAATCACCGCGTACACACCGATCATGACGATGACCGGGGTTGGGAAGACCCAGATGTACGACTGCCCTATCGCCTTGAAGCTCAGATCCGAGGCGATGACCGGCAGCCCGCCGGTGGAGGTGTAGGCCGCGCCGCGCATGTACGTCATCGCCCCCAAGGTCACGATGAACGGCGGCATCAGCACCATCGCGATCAGCAGGCCGTTGATGGCTCCCGCCAGCGCGCCGACCAGCACTCCGCCGGCTATCGCCAGCGGTGCGGGCAGCCCGGCCAGATGCAACAGCACCGAGACGCAGGCGGAGAAGGCCAGCGTCGAGCCCACGGACAGGTCGATGCCCGCCGTCAGGATGACGAGCGTCATACCGGCGGCCAAGATGGCGTTAATCGAGATGGAGCGCAGCACATTCATGGCGTTGTTGAAGCTGGCGAAGTTCTGCGCGAACATCGTCATGAAAACCAAGAGCAGCACCAAGATGAGCAAGATGCCCACCCTGTCCCACCAATAGAAGATCCGTTCCCCCGTCGTGGCGGGGGCCTTGTTGGCTTCCAGCGTCTTCGCGTTCGGTTCTGACATTTCCTTCTCCTTATGCGTCGGCCTTGACGCCGGTGGCATATTCCATTACTTCTTCCTCGGTGGTGTTGGTCGCATCAAGCTCGGCGGCGATGCGGCCGCCGCGCATGACCAGCAGCCTGTCGGAGATCCCCAGGGCCTCCGGCAGGTCGGAACTGACGATAAGAATCGCTGCCCCGGTCTTGGCGATGTCGTTGATGATCTTGTAGATCTCGGATTTAGCCCCAATGTCGACACCCCGGGTCGGCTCGTCGAGCAGCAGCAGCCTCGGGTTCTGGGCGAGCAGCCTGGCCAGCACCACCTTTTGCTGATTCCCGCCCGAGAGCGAGCGCACCTCGATGTCGTCGGATGCGGCCCTGAGGCTCAGGGATTTGGTAATGCCGGACATGGCCTTGCGCACTGCCCTCAGCGCTATCACGCCTAGCTTCGACCAGCGCGAGAGGGTGGAGATCGAGACGTTGTCCGTCACCGACATCAACAAAAACAAGGCCTGGTCTTTGCGGCTTTCAGGCAGCAGCCCGACCCCTGAGTCAATAGCCTGCTTCGGGCGAATCGCCTTGAGCGGTTCGCCGTCCAGGCTCGCCGATCCGGCGCTTGGCTTGTCGGCGCCGTAGAGAAGCCGGACGATCTCGGTTCTGCCCGCGCCCACCAGGCCAACTAGGGTGACGACCTCCCCGGCCTTGACGTCGAACGAAACCGGCCCGACCCCGGGTTCCCCGGCCAAGCCATCAACCGAAAGCCGAACCTCCCCGGCCCTGCGTTCGGAGCGGGCGTAGAGGTCGTGCACCTCGCGCCCGACCATCATGTGAACGATGTCGGCCGGGTCAGCCTCGGACTTTTCCCGGGTGCCGACGAGCTGGCCGTCGCGAAAGACGGTAACGCGGTCGGCCAGTTCCCATATCTCTTCCATCCGGTGCGAGATGTAGATCAGCCCCATGCCGGAGTCGCGCATCTTATACAAAAGCTCGAACAGGGTGCGCGATTCGCTTTGGGAAAGGGCGGCGGTCGGTTCGTCCAGTACAAGCACGGATGCCTGCTCCGAAATCGCCCTGGCGATCTCAATCATCTGCTGCATCCCAACGCTCAGCCGCCCGATCGGCTTGGTCGGGTCGATGTCCGCGCCAACCAGGGCAAGCTTTTCCTTGGCCGAGCGAATCATCGACTTGCGGTCCAACACGATGCCTTTGGTCGGCTCGGCACCCAGCGCGAGGTTCTCGGCGACCGTCATCTCTGGAATCGTGTTGAGTTCTTGGTGGATTATGGCGATCCCGGCTGCGCTGGCCTGGCTGGGGTTGGAAAAACTCACCTCCTGGCCGCGCACCCGGATCTCGCCTTTGTCGGGCGAGTAGTTGCCCGAGATGATCTTCATCAAGGTCGATTTCCCGGCGCCGTTTTCGCCCGTGAGGGCATGGATTTCGCCGGCGCGTACGTCGAAGCTGACCTTCGACAGCGCGCGTGTAGCACCGAACCTCTTAGAGACGTTGATCGCCTCGAGCAACACTTCGCTCATTGCTCTCCTATCACCAACCGGTGTACGTGCCGGCCTTGACGTCTTCCTGGGTGACGGTCTTGGGCTCCATGTAGGTCACCCGATCTGTCGGAACGTTGCCGGAGGTGCGGATTTCCTTACCCACCTCATAGGCCTTGATGACCATCTCGGCCGGAGCCTGCGCTGGAGTCGCCCAGAACCAGGAACCGGACTTCTTCATCTCTTCGACCGCTTCCGGAGAACCGTCGACGCCGGTGACCCAGATGTCGGTGCGGTTGGCTTCGGTGAGCGCCAAGATCGCGCCGCGGGCCGTCGGGTCGTTGATTCCGAAGATGCCCTGCAGGTCGGGATTGGCGGTGAGCAGGTCCGTGGTGATGGTCTGGCCGTTGGCGACGTCGTTCTTACCCGCCTGCTTACCGACGATCTTGATGTCCGGGTACTTGCTGGCCAGGACGTCCTCGCAGCCCTTTACCCGGTCTTGGACAGACGTGATCTGAGTTCCGTCAACGATCACGACATTGCCCTTGCCGCCGATCTTCTCGGCCAGCGCGGTGCAGGAGAGTTCCCCGGCCTTGACGTTGTCCGTCATCACTACGGCCTGGGAATCGGCCGCATCCACGTCCACCGCCACTACGGTGATTCCGGCTTCGAGCGCCCGGTCGACAGCCGACTTGATGCCCTCAGAGTCCACCGCATTGATGACGATGAGATCCACGCCCTTTTGGATGAAGGCATCGATCTGGTCGTTTTGCTTGGTGATGTCCTGCTGGCCGTCCTGGACATCCAACGTGAAGCCGTCCTTCTCGGCCTGGGCCTTCATGGAATCTTGCATGACCGCGAAGAACGGGTTGGAGATGTCCTGGACCATCAGGGCCACAGACTTCACTTCTTTCGACGTTTCCCCGCCGTTGCCCGCTGGGGATTGGTCGGAACAGGCCGTGAAAGTAGCGGCCAGAGCTGTCACAGCGATGGCTGCGACGATGTTACGAGAGTTCATATTCACCCTTTCGGATACCTCTTGTCGCCGGCCCCTGCGTTGGCTCCGGCTCTTGGGCGCAAAAACTACAGGGGCCATGACAACGCTGTCAGGCGAATCGGGGAAATTTTGCTGATAACAGTTTGATAACGGCCTAATGGCCGCCAATATCTCGCCTATTTACCCTTGTCCAAGCGATTCACAGGATGGGGTGACAACGATGTCTTTTCGGGTCCGTCTCACCTTCTGGACGTCTTTCCGGCAAGAATCCCGGTGCCCATGTGGTTTCATTGGGCACGTGGAACACATCCCAACCATGCGAGACGTCGCCGAGGCCGCCGGGGTGAGCCTGAAAACCGTCTCCAGGCACGTGAACGGCGAGGGCACCGTCAGCCCAGAACTCTCCGCGCGCATCGCCGCCGCCATCGAAGCTTTGGGATACCGCCGCAACCTGGCCGCTGCCTC
>JAISTE010000087.1 GCA_031272825.1 Propionibacteriaceae bacterium
GGGCTTCGGCTTCTTTCACCTGTTCCTGGATCTGGGCCAGGATTTCGTCCTCTGAACCTCGCAACATAGAAAAAGGGTAGACGACAACGAGCGATGTTGAGGGTGAAACCAAAATCCCGATTCTGGGGCCATGGTTCCCTCGTAAGGCCCAATACGGCCCCTAATCCTCCCTGGTCGGCGGCTCGTAGTGGGCCGTCACTTTTCTGCCCGGGAAGGGCTGACGGCCTAGGTCGGGGTTGAGGTTCGGGGTCAGGGCGATCGGGCGGCCCGCGGCCAGATCCTCGTAGAGGCCGATCACCTCGGCCGATTGCTTTTCGACCGTGTACTGCCCGGCCAGTTCCCGAGAGCGGGCCTGGGCGCGGCTCTTGAAATCCGGGTCTTGGAGGGCGTGCAGCATCCGCATGATCGTCTGGGATAGGGACACCGCGTTGGGGCGGGCGAACAGCGCGTTGACGCCCGGATCAGCAACCAGGCGCAGCTCGGAATCGCACATGACCAGCGGCAGCCCGGCGTGGGCGGCCTCATGCAGCACGAGCGCCTGGGTGTCGGTAATCGACGGGAAGACGAAGACGTCCGCGCTCTCGTAGTAGGCGCCCAACTCCTCGCGAGGGATCAGGCCGGGCAGTTTCACGTGGCCGAAGCGGGAATCGCGGGCCAGCCGCGTGCGCAGCCCAACCGGGGCCTGCTTCCAATCGCCGACGATCATGAGCTCGGCGTCGGGGATGCGGTCACGGATCAGCGCAAAGGCGTCCAGCAACAGGTCGATGCCCTTCTCCGCCGAAATCCTGCCGACGTACAGCAACCGCGGCCCCGGAGCCTTGGGGATCGGCGGGGCGTCGGGAATCGGCTCGACGCCGTTGGGCAGTACCCGCACCCGGGCTTCGGGCGCGATCTCCAAGACCCGTTTCCCGGTCTTGTCCGAGGGTGTGGTGACCAGATCGGCGTCGGTGAGCATCTGGGCAGCAACCTGCAACAGTTCCACCTGCGCGCGCCCGCGCTTGGGCCGGGTGGTGACCGTGTGCCGAACCGACGACCAGGTCTTGTTCACGTGTTCTTCGAGCACCTTGTAGGCGGCGTTCAGCAAGGGAGCGAGGTGCCAGTAGTGGTCGGCGTAGGCCTCGAAGTCGGTGTGCCAGGTGAGCAGCAGCGGCTTGCCGGTGCGCTGGGCAGCCCACATGCCCAGCAGTCCGATGGGACCCAGGCCGTGGACGTGGATGACGTCGGGCGGGTTGGCGGTGATCTGAGCCAGCCGGTAGTCAAAATCCTGACCCAAGGCGAGCCGCACGTGCATCCCCGGAATGTTCATCGAAGGAAGCCGGATCTCGCGCCTGCGCTTCTCGTCGGCGTATGGATTGGGGCCGTCGCACTCAGGGGCGACCAGCAGCACCCGGTGCCCGGCCTTCAGTGCCTGCCCCTCCAGGAACTGCACGGCATAGAGCAGCCCCGACGCTGCGGGCCCGTAGTTGTCGGTGAACTCGGCGATAGTGAGGGGATTATCCACGTCCCAAAGCTTAGCCCGGTTGCGAGTGCGGGGCTGGGGAAGCGGTGTCAGGGATGGATTTCGGGTCTGAGACGCTGAAGTACCCAAGAGTGCGGACGCCAATACAAATGTCATAGTATTGCGACAATCCGGATTGTCGCGTTATTGTTACATTCATGAAGACGGTTCGTTCGATGATGGCGCTGGGAGCCTTCTTGTCGGCCAGGCGCAAGGAACTAGGGATGACCCAGCAAGAAGTTGCCGAGAAGGCAGGAGTTTCCAGGGCCTTGCTCGTTCGCGTCGAACAAGGGAACTTGAGAACCGAGGCCTTCAAGATCCTGGCCATTGCTCATGCGCTCGGCCTGGAGGTGCAACTGAGCGCTGCCCAAGAAGACCTGTCACGGCCGTCGCTGGAGCAGGTGTTGAGTGGAGCAGATAATGGTTGAGTTGGAAGTACTGATCGCAGGTGTGCACGCGGGGCCACCCTGGCACCGCTTTACGACGTAGCGTCGATCATTCCGTACGACAGCGAGGGGCTGTCTACAACTGTGGCCATGAACATCGGTAGGCACCGCAGGTTAGGCGAGGTGACGACCAGGGACTGGGAACGCCTGGCGGTGCGCGCAGGCGTGGAATCAGAGTGGGTAATGGAGAAGGTGGAATATCTGGCCGCGAATCTGCCCGACGCGCTCTCGGATGCCGTGAAGAGCTCAGCTGGCACGTCTGACAGCGAGCTGGAACGCAGGTTCGTAGATCGTCTGCCGAAGTTCATCGACGGGCTGCACCTTGATCAAAGCGGCAGATACGACCGCGATTAACACAAAAGTGGCGGAGGCCCGAAGGCCCCCGCCACTTAGACGAACCTATCGTTCTCAGCTTAGTTGGTGTAGCCGAGGTTCTCGCGGAAGTCGCAGAACGAGCTGGACTTGCAGGCGAAGATACCGGCACCCATGTTGGCCAGGCCGGACTTGACCTGGTAGGCGGTCGGGCCCATGTAGATGGGCATGATGTGGTAGGTCTTGAACTCCTCGGCCTCGATCTTGTTCATCTCGGCGATCTGGGTATCGAGGTCGGTGGCGGCCTCAACCTTCTCGTGGATGAGCTTGTCGAGCTCCGGCGTGCCCTGGCCGACCTTGAACAGGCCGGAGTAGCTGTCGTCAGCCTTCGAGCACCAGATCTGGCAGGTCCAGGCGGTGCCGTAGGGGTCGGAGGAGGCGATGCGCGAGGTCATCATCTCGAAGTCGGAGTCCTTCATGATGTTGGTGAAGTCAGCGGAAGAACGCTGGACGATCTCCATCTCGATGCCGGCGACCTTGAGCTGCTGCTGGATCACCTGGGCGAAGGCCTTCACGGAGGCAACATCGCCGACGAGGGTGTACTTGACGTGCACCTTCTTGCCGTCCTTGGCGAAGTAGCCGTCGTCGCCGAGCGTGTAGCCGGCGTCGGTCAGGATCTTCTTGGCGGCGTCAGGGCCGGATTCGGGGATGGCGGCGGAGAAGTTGTCGACGTAGCCCTTCTGGTACGGGTAGAGCACGAGGGATCCGGGAGGCGTCTCGGTGTAGTTCATGCCCTGATACTTGACCTCGACCAGCTGCTTGCGGTCGATGGCGGTCATGATGGCCTTGCGGAGGTTGATGTCCTTCATGGCCTCCTGGGCATCGTTCATCTGCAGCAGCCCGATGGCGGCGGTGGCACCCATGCGCAGGTCGGTGTTCGGCACGGAGGCGGCGTCGGTGAGCTGGTTGTTGTCGTTGACGCCGGCGACGTCGGACTCGCCATTCTTGAAGGCATTCATGCCAGCCTGGCCCTCACGCAGGGTGAAGGTGATCTTGTCGAGCTTGCCCGGATCGCCCCACCACTTCTCGTTCTTGACGAAGGTGGCAATGCCGGCCTTGCCGTCGAAGGTGTCAATCTTGTACGGGCCCGCGCCCCACTCCGGGTGGGCTGACTTGATGTCGTCGCCGACGTAGGCCTTGTTGAACAGGTCGGCGGTGTTCACAGCCGGGTGCAGCAAGGTGTTGAACAGCATGTGGGGGTAGAGCCAGATGCCGTTGAAGGTGACGATGGCTTCCTTGTCGCTGGCGCCGGCCTCCACGGACTTGATCATGTTGTAGCCGTCGACAGAGTTGGGGAAGTACTTCTTGTCGGAGCCGTTGTTGGCCTTCCAGGTGTTCTGGTAAGCCTTGACATCGATCGGCGTGCCGTCGTTGTACGTCGCCTTCTCGTTGATCTTGTAGGTGACGACGGTGTTGCCGTCCTTCTGCTCGATCTTCACGTCGTCAAGGTAGTTCTTGTTGATGTTGACTTCGCCCTCGGGGGTGAACTTGATGACCTCGGGGTTATACATGTCCCAGAACGTCCAGGTGTCGACAGAACCGTCGGCCTGGAACTGGTTCTTCTGCTCCGTGAACTCAGAGGCGGACAGGTTCAGCTCGCCGCCGTCCTTCAGGTCGGAGTACGGGTGAGCGTTGATATTCACTGATTCAGTGCCCGCCGGGGTCGAGGATGCGCCGGTGGAGGCGTCCGCGCCATTGGTGGGCTGGCCGCCTCCTGAGCACGCGCTCAGGGCCAAGGCCAGAGTGATGAAACCGGCTGCCATAGCTTGGGGCTTCTTGATCATGAAATCACTTCCTTTCTTTTCATGAACAGGGGTTTAGCGGTAGTGGCAGGCCGCCAAGTGGCGGCTGCCGCCCTCACCTTCGAGCTCGGGTGTCTCGTGGAGGCACAGAGCTCGCTTTTCGGGTGAGAGAGTCTTGAACAGCGGGCAGCGCCCAGCGAAACGGCAGCCGGGCTGGTTGTCCGTGGGGGAGGGCAGATCGCCCTCAAGCACGATGCGCTGGCGGGTGCGCTCGATCTTCGGATCCGGGATCGGGATGGCCGAGAGCAGCGCCTCGGTGTACGGGTGCCGCGGGTTGGTGAAGATCTCGGCAGTCGGCCCGATCTCGACGAAGCGGCCCAGGTACATGACCGCCACCCGGTCGGAGATGTGACGGACGACGGACAGGTCGTGCGAGACGAACAGGTAGGACAGCGCGAACTGGCCTTGTAGTTCCTGCAACAAGTTCAGAACCCCGGCGCGAATCGAGACGTCCAGGGCGGAGACCGGCTCGTCCAGCGCCACGATCTTCGGGGTCGGGGCCAGGGCGCGGGCGATGCACACGCGCTGGCGCTGCCCGCCGGAGAACGCGGTCGGGAAGCGGTCGGCCTGGGCCGGATCAAGCCCGACGACGTCCATCAGCTCGGCCACACGCTTGGGAAGCTCGGCCTTGGGGTAGCCGAAGGCCTTGAGCGGCTCGGCGATGATGTCGTAGACGGTGAAGCGCGGGTCGAGCGCGCCCGCCGGATCTTGGAACACCACCTGAATGTCCTTGCGGTGGGCCTTGCGCACCGAGGACTTGGAGTGGATGATGTCCTCCCCGCCGAGGTAGATCTCGCCCTCGGTCTTCGGATCGAAGTTCATGATCTCTAGCAAGGTCGTCGTCTTGCCTGAACCCGATTCGCCCACGATGGCCAGCGTCTCGGCTGCCCGCAGGTCGAACGTGATGTCGTTGACGGCGTAAACCGAACCCACGCGGCGCTTGAGCATCGCGCCCTTGAGAAGCGGGAACGTCTTGGATAGGTGCTTTACCTCCAGTGTTACCGGGCGCTCAACCCGGTCGACGCCCAGGTACTCGGAGTGGATGTCCAGCTCGGGAACGGGATAGACGGGTTCGCCGTCGATCTTCTGGTCTTTGATCTCGAGGTAGCGGTGGCAGGCGACCTGATGCTCGCGGTTGCCGGTGAACATGACGTCCACGCCCTCGGCCTCTTCCTTCTCCTCCTCATCGGTGACGACCTTGAGGAGTTTGAGGTCGGGCTCGGTCTTCCAGCACTTATCGACGGCCACCGGGCAGCGCGGCGCGAAGGGGCAGCCGTCGGGCAGATCGATCAGCATCGGCGGGTTGCCCTTGATCGGGATCAGTGGAATCTTGGCCGTGCCCGTCAGCTTCGGAATCGCGCCCAGCAGGCCGATCGTGTAGGGCATGTGCGGCTGGCCGAACAGCTCCATGACCGGGGCTTGCTCGACGGGCTTTCCGGCATACATGACGATGACGTCATCGGCCATACCCGCGATCAGGCCCATATCGTGTGTGATCAAGATGGTGGCGGCACCGGTTTCGGCCTGCGCGACCTTCAGCAGCTCCATCACCTGCGCCTGGATGGTGACGTCGAGAGCGGTGGTGGGCTCGTCGGCGATGATGACCTTGGGATTGTTGGCGATGGCGATGGCGATGATCACTCGCTGCCTCATGCCGCCGGAGAACTCGTGCGGGAAGGACTTGGCCCGCTGCTTCGGGTTGGGGATGCCCACCTTATCGAGCAGATCGACGGCCTTCTCCCAGCGCTCCTGCTTGCTCAGGTTCGTGTGGATCGCGAGCGCCTCGGAGATTTGGTCTCCGACGGTATAGACCGGCGTCAGCGAAGACAGCGGATCTTGAAAGACCATGGCAATGCCGGTTCCGCGGAACTTGGTCATCTCTTTATCGCTCAGGCCGAGCAGCTCGTGGCCGTCGAATATGACGGAGCCGGTGACCTTGGCGGTTTCGGCGAGCAGGCCCATGACGGCCAGCGAGGTGACCGATTTTCCGGAGCCGGATTCGCCGACGATACCCAGGGTTTCTCCGGGGTAGAGGTCGAAGGAGACGCCGCGCACTGCGTCGACGCGTCCGGCCTCGGAGGGGAAGGAAACGTGCAGGTCGCGCACGGAAAGGATCGGGTCGCTCATGCTTTGCCTCCAGCAGCCGAGTTGGGATCGAGGGCATCGCGCAGGCCGTCGGCCATCAGGGCAACCGAGATGGTGAGCAGCGTAAGCGTGCCTGCCGGGAAGAAGAATGTCCACGGGACGGTGGCCAACACCGCCTGGCCGTCCATCAGCAGCGAACCGAGCGAGACGTCGGGCACCTTGATACCGAAGCCAAGGTAGGACAAGCCGGTCTCGGACATGACTGTGGAGACGATGCCGAGGGTGAACTGCACGACCAGCAGGGAGCCGAGGTTCGGAACCATGTGGCGGAAGACGACCGTCGGGCCGTTGATGCCCATGTAGCGGGCGGCCGAGATGAACTCGCGCTCGCGGATGGAGGTGGACAGCTGCCAGAACACACGAGCCATCGACATCCAGCCGAAGAGGGTGAGCACGAAGATCAGCCAAACCCAGTTGCCGCCGGTCGCCTGGGCGATCATCGCCATGAGCAGGAAGGACGGGCAGACGAGCAGGAAGTTGATGATGCCCAAGATGATCTTTTCGGGGGTCCGGCCGAGGAAGGCGGCGAGCGCGCCGAGGAAGCAGGCGATGAGCACCGTCATGAAGGAGACGGAGATCGCGATTATCAGCGAGCGGCCGAGGCCGTGAACCGTCATGGCGAAGACGTCGCGGCCCAGCTCGTTGGTGCCGAACCAGTGGGTGCCGCTGGGGCCCTGGGAGAGCGAGAAGAAGTCGAGCTCCTCGTAGTCCCATTCGGTAATCAGCGGGCCGAAAACTGCCATTATCACCAGCAGCAGCAAGATGACCAGGCCGCCCAGGGCCGGCTTATTGCGGCAGAAGCGCTTGACGTACAGGCCCGCGCGCGAATTGCGCTTACGCGGGGCCGCGGTGATGGTTTCGGTAGCGGTTTCAGACATTTAGCTCACCCGCACTCTCGGATCGAGGAAGACGACGAACATGTCGGAGAGCACCGCGCCGATGGCCGTCATCATGGCGGCGAAGGCCGCGACCGCGACTGCTCCGTTGACGTCGTTCTTGGAGATGGTCTGAACCAGGTAGCGGCCCATGCCGTTCCAGGCGAAGATCGTTTCGGTGATTGATGCGCCGGTGAAGACGCCCGGGATTGAGTAGGCCAGGGAGACCATCACCGGGATCATCGACGTACGCAGTGCGTGTCGGCGAATCGCTTTCGGCTTGGTCAGGCCCTTGGCGCGGGCGGTGCGTACGAAGTCGGCCGAGATGTTGTCGAGCAGCAAGGAGCGCTGCATCATCGCATATGAGGCGAAGTTGATGAAGACCAGGCAGATGGACGGCAGCAAGATGTGCTGGAATTTGTCGACGATCGTGGGCCAGAATCCTTCAACGCCAATCGAGGACGCCCCCGTAACGTAGAAGACGGTGGTTCCGGTCGCGCGGTTGATGTTGATGGCGATGTAGACGACCACCAGCGAGATGACCACGATCGAGGTGTTCAGGCCGACGATGGAGACTGCCTGGACGATGCGGTCGCCGAGCTTGTACTGGCGGGAGGCGGAGAACACGCCGAGCGCGATGCCGATGGCGAAGGCGATCAGGGTGGCTCCGAGCATGAGTTCTGCGGAAACCCAGATGCGGTAGGAGACCTCTTCGCCGACCGAGGCGCCGAGAGGGGAGAAGCCCCAATCCCAGCGGGTGATGATCGAGGTCAGCCAATCCCACCAGCGGTGCCACAGCGGCTCCCAGTCGGAGAGGTTGTACTGATCGAGCTGCGCTTGGATCTGCGCTTCAGGCAGCGGAGGCCTTCGCTCTTCGTAGTTCGACGCTGGGTGTAAGAACCACGAAGCAATGAAATAACTCAGATTGATTACGACAAAAATCCGCAACAACCAGGAAAGCGCTTGGCGCAGTATGTATTTGATCACAGTGAGCCACCTTGGTTAGCAATGGAGCGGACAGGGGCGGCGTGACTACGCCAAACAGTCCAAGCTCTGCCCATATTCTCACTTTCGGAAGGATTCGGCCGACTAGCCGATTAGTGAAGATTATCACTATTGGACTTTGCTGGGGAAAGCGGAATTTTGGGTTTATGTCACATGTTACAGGAGTTATTGGCTATCAATATATGAGGGTTGAATAAGAATGAAAGTAGATGGGTATATAAATTCCTTTACCGGGAGCGTAAGTTGCAATTTCCTCACGCTACCTCATCCATCGCCGAGCCTAGCCGATAGACGTCGGTTGGCGAGCATCAAAGCGCAAATTCGGACGGTTGGATACGGATGGGGCTTTCTCCGTCCCCGGGCTTTCTCCGTCCGCGGGCTGGATCCGTCCCCGGGCTGGATCCGGGGCGGAGGCGCCGGGTGGGGTTGGATGTGGGGCTTTGTTATCTGGGGCCGCCCCGGATCGAGTCCGGGAACGGGGTTGGTGAGTATGGGCACGGGGTTGGTGTATCGGGGACGGGGTGAGTGAGTCCGGGGATGATGCGGAGAGCTTCGGGCGGGGTGGTGACCCCCGGGATTACGCGGAGAGCTTGAGACGCTCTGGTGAGTAGGCTTTGCTCATGGCCCAGCCCGCACCCGTGACTCTCTCGTTCAAACCCACCGCCGTGGAGCTGTGGCGGACATTCGCGCTCCCGCTAGCGGGTTTGGTGCTCTCGGCGGCGCTGGTGGTGTTCGCGCTGAGTTCCGGGCCGTTGTGGTTCCAGTTCTGGGTGGGGGCGATCTTGGTGGCCGGGTGTCTGGCGCTGATGTTGCTCGAACTGCGCGATCTCACTTCTTCTTCGGTCTCGTGGGATGGCGCTGGTATTACCCTGGCCAAAGCCGGGACATCTCCGTTAGAGCTGCCGTGGGCGTCGGTGCGCGCGGTGCGGGTGCGGCTGGTGGAGAAGCACGAGGGTGGGCTGATCCCCGGGCGCAGGAGGAACCGTCTGTGGCTGGAAGTCGAGCCGGTGACTGAGATGGAATCGGACTACGCCGAGCCCGATGTCCCCGGCATGTTAGGGGTACGCGCCGGTGAGGGGCGCACGCAAGAAGCCTGGCTCGACGCCCAACTGGCGGATCTTCCCCTGTACGCGCCCATGGCGTCGACCCGGGTAGAGAGCTTCAGGGAGTTGTTAAAGAGGAAGTCATGACTCCTATGTCGTGGTGAGATGCTGCGTACTGTGGTTTCTTACCCTCGTCATCCTGCGCGTAGTCACAGGATCTCTACGTGTATGTCTAAGTAGACACTACATCTCACCAAGACGTAGAGGAGATCCCGCGACTGCGCGCGGGATGACGAAGTTAGGAGCAAGTGTCAATCCCTGATTCCCTCACTCACCAGCGCGGCGCGTTCCGGTGTGTCTCCAGCATTAGCGAGCGGGCGACGTCGTGCAGCGCACCCGAGCCGCCGTATCCGGCGAGCCGGCGCTGGCGCTCGTAGCTCGCCCCCTTGTCAAGCAGTTCTAGGGCGAAATCCAGCTCAACCTCGCAGCCGAGCTTTACCGAGTACGGATGCAGGAAGTGCACGAGCTTGCGCAGGCCCGAGCGCAGCGGAATCAGCTTCTCGTCGGCGTACGGGGTGATGATCGTCGCATCCAGACCGTAGCGGGCGGCCCGCCACTTGTTCTCGCGCACCGACCAGGGCGGCAGGTAGTCGGGCTTATCGCCCTCGTCCAACGCCGTCTGGAAATACTCGCCCAGGCACTGCGTGAGGGCCGCTTGGCAAGCCAATTCCTTGAGCGTGGGCGTCGAATCTGGGATGCGGTTCTCCACGGTTCCGAACTTCGGCGAAGGGCGCACATCCCAGCGCAGCTCGTTCACCTCGGAGATCATCTCGGAGGCGACCAGGTCGTCGACGTAGGCCTCGAACTGCTCCCACGTCTCGAACCTGAACGGCAGCCCGTTGGTCGGCAGCTGTTGGAAGAACATCGTGCGCTGCGAGGCGAAACCTGAATCCACGCCGTCCCAGAACGGGGAGGAGCAGGAGAGCGCCAGCAGGTACGGGTAGAAGCGGGCCATCGTCCAAGTGACGTCGAGTACGTGCTCTTGCTTGGCCACGCCGATGTGGACGTGCGAGCCGCAGATCACCATCTGCCTGGCCCAGTACTTGTTGCGTTCGGTGACGGTGTCGTAGCGCTCCTTGCGGAACGGGTGCTGCGCCTCGGGGTGGGAGAACGGGTGCGAGCCGCCGCCCATGATGCCGACATTCATCGCCGCCCCCGCCTCAATCAGCCGCTGCAGCTGCTTGTCGAGATCGGCTGCGGCCTCGGCGATGGTTTCGCGCGGCTCGGAGACGATCTCAATCATGCACTGCTGGTATTCCTGCCGAACCGGCTTGCCCTCACCGCCGCCGACGGCCTCCAGCAGCGGCCCGGCGGCGGGCGTCAGCTCGAAAGTGTCGAGGTCGACCAGGTTCAACTCCCACTCGATTCCCACAGTGGACTGCGGCGACTTGTTGAACACTACTTCCATATTGGGAGTCTAGCCCGGCAGGTGTTGCCTTGGGGCGAGACCGGCCCCTCTTGAAAACCACACCCCGAACGTCTATGTTTTAGCAATAAAGTACTTGCGAAAAAGGAGCTGGAATGGTTTCCAACTACACCGTTAAGGGCATGACCTGCGGCCACTGCGTCAACGCCGTGAAAGAAGAGGTCGGAGGGATCAAGGGAGTTGACGGCGTCGAGCTCGACCTCGGCGGCGATCTCAAGGTCACCTCTGCAACCCCCATCGATTTCGCGGATATCACCGCGGCGGTCTCCGAGGCTGGGGACTACACCGTCCAGCCCGCCTGATACCACCTACGGGCCGTGTCCGCTGCTGAAGGTGCCAGCGGGCACGGCTCTTTTCACGCCGCCAAAGGATAAGGATCGACATGGCAACCAAGACGACAGAGCTAGAGATCACCGGCATGACCTGCGCCTCATGCGCGGCCCGCATCCAAAAGAAGCTCAACAAATTGCCTGACGTCGAAGCGGCGGTGAACTACGCCACAGAGAAGGCCTTCATCACCCACCCGGACTCGACGCCGACGTCGTCCCTGATCGGCACCGTCGAGAAACTGGGGTACGGGGCCAAGGTCTACGATCCGGGTGCTGAGAGTGTCGACGAGGCAACCCCCAAGCTGCGCCGCCGCCTCATCGTTGCCATCGCGCTGGCCGTGCCGGTGATCGGCCTGTCCATGATTCCGCCCCTGCAGTTCCCGGGCTGGCAGTGGCTTGTTTTTGCTTTGACGCTGCCCTCCTATTTCTGGTGCGGCTTGGTGTTTCACCGGGTCGCGCTCAAGAATCTGCGCATGGGTTCGACCACCATGGACACCCTGATTTCCATGGGGACGACGGCCGCGATGCTGTGGAGCACCTACGCCCTGTTCTTCGGCGGGGCGGGCATGATCGGCTACCACCATGAGTTCTCGCTGGCGCTCAAGCCCTCTTCGATGGCCGATATCTACTTCGAGTCGGTGGCCGGGATCATCGCGTTTATCCTTATCGGACGCTATATGGAGGCGCGGTCTAAGACCGAGGCCGGAGCGGCCATTCGCTCGCTGCTCACGCTCGGCGCGTCCGACGTCACGGTTTTGCTTGACGGCGCCGAGGCGAAGATCCCGATCGGTCAGCTTGCGGTTGGCGATGAGTTCGTCGTCCATCCGGGCGAGAAGATAGCGACCGACGGCGAGGTCGTCTCGGGCTACTCGGCCATCGACACCGCCGTGATGACCGGCGAATCAGCACCGGTCGAGGTGGGGCCGGGCTCGGCGGTCTTGGGTGCAACTCTCAACGCCGACGGGCGCCTGGTCGTTCGCGCCACCCGGGTTGGGGCCGACACCCAGCTGGCCACCATGGCCCGGCTCGTCGAGGAGGCGCAATCGGGCAAGGCCCACGTCCAATTGCTCGCCGACAAGCTCTCCGGGGTTTTCGTGCCGGTGGTGATCGGCATCGCGCTGGTGACGTTGGTGGTTTGGCTGGTGTTGGGCGTAGGGCCTGCGATGGCGATCTCGGCGGCGGTGGCGGTGCTCATCATCGCCTGCCCGTGCGCGCTTGGCCTGGCCACCCCCACCGCACTGCTGGTAGGCACCGGGCGCGGGGCTCAACTCGGAGTCATCATCCGCGGCCCGCAGATGCTGGAGCAGGCCAAGAGCGTAGACACCGTGGTGCTGGATAAGACCGGGACGGTCACCACCGGAAAGATGGCGGTGGTGTCGTCAGCTCCCGTGGGTGTGAGTAACGAAGAGCTGCTCTCGGTTGCCGCATCAGTCGAGCGCGGTTCGCAGCTCCCGATAGCCAAAGCCGTGGCCGAGGCCGTA
>JAISTE010000148.1 GCA_031272825.1 Propionibacteriaceae bacterium
CAAACCCTGGCGGATGCGGGCCTACAACCAGCTGCCCATCCAAGGGCTGGTCGGCCAAGACGACAAAGAACAGGAAATCTAGTCCGCCTCCGTGCCCGCAGAATCCACGCGAATAGTGCGCCGAGCATTCAGTGAAGACAACTAGCTGGACTGTGGCTTTACCCAAGAACCAGGCGGAGATGATCAGGCCGAGCGTCCAAAACGTCCAGAGAGGGTAGTCGTTGTCGAAGGTTGCCAGCTCGACATCAATGTTGTGATTGCCGATCGCAGCGCACGCCACTGTGGCAGCGGCGAGCGCGATATAGGCCAGGCTTGCGAACTCGGGACAGGTCTAATCTGCTTCGGTGAACGCGTGGGCGTCGAACATTAAGGCTAGGAAGTCCTTCACAGTGTCCGTGCGGGCCCAGTCGCGCTGCAGCTCGCAAATGACCTCCGGGATCGTTACCAGGTGGGCGCCTGCTTGCTCTACGCGGCGCAGGGCCGTCTCGTGCGATAGGGGAGAGGTTCCGGCGCAGGCGTCGACGACCGGATAGCACTCGAAGCCTTCGCGCATGGCATCGATCGTGGGGAAGGCCAGGCAAACCTCCGTCCACAGGGCGCACATGAGCAGCTTCTTGCGGCCCGTGGCTTTTACGGCGGCCTGGAATTCGGCGTCCTCCCATGAGTTCATCGACGTGCGGTCGATCGACGGGACGCCCTCAAGTGCGGCCTTGAGCGGCGAGAGGGTGTCGGCGTTGCGACCGTTGGAGACGTTGACGGTTGAGAGGATGGTCGGCAGGTTGAAGGCCTTGCCGATCTTCGCCACCAGGACGATGTTGTGGATCAGCTCTGCGGTGTTCATCGAGTTGATCGAGTGGAACTGCACGGGCTGGTAGTCGATGATGACCAGCGCCGCATTTTGAGGGGTGAGCAGCCAGTCGCTCTTCGGATCCCTGATCGGGGTGATAGAAGTCATGCTTCCTCCTTTTCCGTTTTCCACGCTAGTACCCATCGCCGTAAGTTGGAAGAGAGAGCAAGACGTTGCACGCTGGTCGAGCGATAAAAAGAGCCCCAAATACAAAAGTGGGGCCGGGCCAAAGCGGCCCCGCCCCACTGGTTGGTGACTGCTACAGGGTCTTTAGTTCGGCGTCGGCTTCTTCCACGCTCACTGGGAAACCTGCGAAGCGGGCCATCCTGGACAGCGGGGTGGGGGTGAAGAGAGCGCCGGTCATGTGATCGGTCAGCATCGACTCGTAGTCGGTGCCGGTGATCTTGCTCAGGAACCACTTCCCGGCAACCGGGTGCGCTAGCCAATCGCTCAGAGGCGAGTCCACCGTCAGCGGGCGGGGCTCGGGATCGCCTTCCAGATGCAGCCCAACGGTCGCACGGATGTCACGCGAGGAAGCCCCGAACAGCACCGCGAAGTCGCCGCCCTCGACGTACCAGCGGTCGAACTGGACATCGAAGTAGGCAAAGGCCCGGGCATCAAGTGCGAAGTTTAGACGCTTGGATTCGCCCGCCTCCAGCGTCACGGAACCGAAGGCCTTGAGCTCCTTGGGTGCGCGCTTGACCGACGCCTGGGCATCCGAAACGTAGATCTGCACGATCTCACGCCCGGCGCAAGCACCCGTGTTGGTGACCGTCACCGCCACCTCGACCTGCGGGTCGGCACCGTCGCGCAGGATCTGCACGGTGGCGTCGGTGTAGTCGAAGGTGGTGTAGCTCAGGCCGTGCCCGAACGGATAGGCGACGTCCAACTCCAGCGAGTCGTACCAGCGGTAGCCCACCAGCGTGCCCTCGCCGTAGCGCACATGCCCCAGCTCGCCGGGGAAGTTAGCGTACGAGGGGTTGTCCTGGAAGCGCAGCGGCATGGTCTCAGCCAGCTTGCCCGAAGGATTCACCTTGCCGAACAGCAGTTCGGCGGTGGCTGAGCCCCCGGCCTGGCCGAGCAGCCAGCCCTCCAAGATCGCCCTTGCTTGGCCGCGCCAAGTCACGTCGACAACCGAGCCATTGGACAGCACGACCGCCACCGGCACGCCCGTCGCCGCGATCTCGCGCAGCAGCGCCAGCTGGTTGGGCGGCAGGTTCATGTGCTCGCGGTCGTAGCCCTCTGATTCGTACAGCGGGGGCAGGCCCAGGAACAGAACCGCCGCTTCGGCACCCGTCACGGCGGCGACGGCCTCGCCGACCAGGGCCGGATCGGGTTCGTCGCTTTCGATCTTGAAACCGGGCGCGTAGCGGATCTCGCGGCCGCCGGCCACCAGCTCGGTGATCGCATCCAGCGCATTGTCGAGCTTGGTGGGCGTCACCTGGGAGGAGCCGGCTCCCTGGTAACGCGGGTTTTCGGCAAACGCGCCGATAACCGCCAGCGGGCCGCCGCTCGTGCGAAGCGGAAGCAGGCCGTCGTTCTTGAGCAGAACCGCCGATTCGGTCGCGGCCCGACGGGCGAGCGCGTGATGATCCTCCTTGTCGTAGCTTTGCCCCTCAGCCAGCGCCGAGATCGTGCGCTGCCACAAGGTGAGCAGGTGGGTCACCGCCGTATCGACGTCGTCAACCGTAATCTCGCCGCGCTCCAGGGCCGCCCGGACGATGGCCTCGCCCTGACCGTTGGAGGACGGCATTTCCAGATCCAGCCCGGCGTGCAGGCCGACGGCCCGATCGCCCGTGCCGGACCAGTCGGACATGACCAGCCCGTCGAAGCCCCACTCATCCCGCAAGATGTCGGTGAGCAGGCGGCGCGAATCGGCCACGTACTCGCCGTTCACCTTGTTGTAGCTCGACATCAGCGAGTACGGGCGAGCCTTCGTCACGACGATCTCGAAGCCGCGCAGGTAGATCTCGCGCAGCGTCCGCTCATCGATGTCAGCCGAGACGAACTGGCGCCAGGTCTCCTGGTTGTTGGCCACGAAGTGCTTCGGGCAAGCACCGACGCCCTTCGACTGGATGCCGGTTACCAGGGCCGAGGCCATCTCCCCGCCGACCAGCGGATCCTCGCTCATGTACTCGAAGTTGCGCCCGCAAAGCGGGGAGCGCTTGATGTTGAGGCCGGGGCCGAGCAGCACCGAGACGTTCTCAGCCAGGCATTCCTCGCCCAAGGCCTGCCCGACCTCTTCCACCAGCTCGACGTCCCACGTCGAACCCAGCCCGACGGCCGGCGGGAAGCAGGTGGCGGGCACAGAGGCGTTGATGCCCAGGTGGTCGGCCTTATCGGTTTGCTTGCGCAGGCCGTGCGGGCCGTCGGTGACCATCATCTTCGGCACACCCACCCGCTCGGCGGGTTGGGTGTGCCAGAAGTCGAGGCCATCGAGCATCGAGAGCTTCTCATCCAAGGTGAGCTGCCCGAGCACTTGCTGAACAGTGCTGTCTGCGGTTTCTACGGTGTCTGTCATTTCTACTTGGCTCCCCTAATGAACATAGTGGTGACTGCGCCGGCGACCGCGATGAGTGCGGCGATCAGGAACAGCGAGGTGTAGTTCGGGACGCCAGGGGCTGCGCCGATGGCCAGGAAGAACGGAGCGATGGCCGGGGCCAGGGACTGCGGCAGGGCATTGGCGATGTTGAACACGCCCATGTTCTTGGCCGCTTCCGTCTCCTTGTTGGGCAGCACGTCGGTGACCAGCGCCAGGTCTACGGCCATATAAGCGCCGAACGCTGCGCCGAAGATCGCGGCGGCGACGTAGAGGAGGTTCGGGTTGGTGGCGGTGGCGAAGATGGCCAAAGCCACGCCGATGAGCAAGGTGGCGACGATCACGAAGATCTTCCGTCGGCCCGTCTTGTCGGAGATCATGCCGCCGACGGTGGAGAACAGCACCAAGATGACGGTCTGCAGGATCATCAGGCGCAGCTGCCAGGACAGCGCTTCCGTGGCGTCAAAGCCGAAGCGATCCTTGAGGTAGTACATCTGGTAGGCGTTGTAGCAAGCGAAGCCGAGGAAGAGCAGGAAGCGCCCGGCGAAGGCCCAAGCGAAATCGGGGAACTTCTTCGGGGAGACCCAGAAGGACTTCAGGAACGCGCCGAGGTGGAACTCGCCGGCCTCAGCCTTGGAAAGGTGGCGATCCTTGAGGACGATGGCCATCCACAGCACGCCAGCCACGGAGATGGCTGCGGGGACGATGATCATGACGGCGATGGACATGTGCTGGGCGGAGAAGAAGTTGGCCAGCGCGATGCCGATGAGCGGCGCGAGCTGCTGCCCGGCGCCGAGGAAGCCGGAGACCTTGGCACGGGAGGATTCGGGGATCTGGTCAGGCAAGATGGCCTGGAAGGCGGCCTGGGCGGCGTTGAAGCAGCCCTGGGTGAGGGCCCAGCCGACGACGACCATCCACAGCTGGTTGGCCATGGCGATCATCAGCAGGCCGATGCCGCCGCCGACAGCGCCGCCGATCAGCCAGGGCCTGCGCATCCCGAGCTTGGACGTCGTGTGGTCGGAGAGGGCTCCGCAGATCGGGTTGGAGAAGAAGGCGAAGAGTGCGCCGATGCCCGTCACCAGCGAGAGCGCGCCGATCTTTCCCTCCTCTCCGACGATGTCGAGGACTTTCAGTGCGAGGGTGGAGATCACCGGAGTCATGAGGCCGATGTACATCGCCGAGTAGGCGATCACGTACACGGC
>JAISTE010000158.1 GCA_031272825.1 Propionibacteriaceae bacterium
GGCCTCGCTGGCGAAAATACGACGTAACGCTTTACAAGAGCTAAAGGAAGCAGCCTACGACCTCGGGTGCAACGCGATCATCGGAGTTGATTTCGATTATCTAACCCTTGACCCAGAGACTGCCAACTCCCGTGGTGGTACGACGTATCTGCCCTATGTATTCGGGGTAACGGCCAACGGCAATGCCGTGGTGATCGAGAAGAACAGCTAGGGGCGGATACAACTACCAGTCGCAGCCTCACATACCAGGGAAAGGACAGGGATGTTACAAGAGGTTCGTTGTACCAGCTGCGGCAGCGTCGAGGTGCAACATGTTGCTGGGCTGTTGTTCTGCAGCTTCTGTGGAACAAAATTCATCCCTGACGGCAAGTTGTTGGCTTCGAAGACCACAATCTCTGTGGCAAGCGATGTCGAACGTCTGCTTCAAAAATGCGCTGACGACCCAATCAATGCGGCGCGGTACGCAAGTTTGGTTCTGGATTTAGACCCCACGAACACAATCGCACGTCGGTACTTGTGAAGGTGCGCTGCCCCGCCCGAGTAGCGCACCCAGGCCTCCATAGATCAGGGAAAGACGAAGTAAGGCGCTGTGGGGCGTAAGTGACACGCAACCGCCCCTGCACGGGCTATTCGGGCGCTCAGTTGTCGATTAGCCCGCGACTACCCGGTTCAAGCGACACTAGGGCGAAGTGAGACACCGCATCGACCAGTATCGGTGTCACTTGCGCCGGTGTCTCTGGCACATACCCGGAACAGATTGCGCCGAAGCTCCTTACTTGAACAGGTGCGTCTGCACACTGAAGGCGTTCACCACGCGGCCCAGCTCCTCGTTGGCCAATCCGGCTGCCCGGCCGCCGATGGTGAGGTTCATGTACTCGTACATGGCCCCCGTCTCGGCGTACTCGATGCGGTCGGAGGCGCGCAGCGGCGAGGTGTCCGAGCGGGCCATCACACCGTGCTTGGCCCACATGACGATCTGGTACTCGCGCAGATTCTCGACGTTCGCAGCCATCAACTCGTTCGAACCCGGAATCATGAACGGCAGGAAACCGATCCCCTCGCGCAGTTGCACGATCGTCTCCGGCTCCCAGCGCAGCACCCGCTCGTTGAAAACCTGCGTGTCCTGGTATTCGGGAATGTGCGAGAGCAGCACCAGGTGCGGCGGCTGCGCGTGGATAACCGCATGGAACGGGATTCCGCGCTCGGCAATTTGATCTTGGTGAACGGCCAAGTGAGAGTTGAATTCGGACGTCGGCTTGGAGAAATTTCCCTTCTTGCGCCAGTGCAGGGTGGCAGTTAGCCCTCCCTCATGAACGACGACCGCGCCCAAGTTGTCCCGCGGGGATTCGCCCACCTGACGCAGGCGGCAGCCGGAACCGGTAACGAGGATCGTGTATCCGACCAGCGCGGGGGAGGGATAGGGCAGGTCGATCTCGCGTGAGGTGTTGAACAGCTTGGGGATTTCGTCGCTGACGTCCCAGTTCATGCACGCCGAGATGTTTCCAGCCCCGGCTTCGACGGCCCCGATGTCGTTCAGCCGCCAGCCCGCAGCACCGATGGATTCGAGTACTTCCTTGAGGTTTTCGGGATATGAGGTCGTGCCCATGTCTTTCTCCTATTTGGCAGTGGTTCCCAATCGCTGGCAACTCTACTCCGAGCTTTGGCCGCGGGCTGCCACCGGTACGCCGGGCTTGTGCCTGCCGAGGGCAACCTCTTTGCCGAACCGCCGCGTCGGACATAGTCTTGCGGCAAAGCAACGGAGGGAATATGCGCACAGGCATCGGCACCGACACTCACAAATTTTCGCCTGACAAGCCCATGTGGCTGGCCGGGCTGCACTTTCCCGACGAACCCGCCGGGCTTGAGGGCCACTCGGACGGTGACGTCGCCGCCCACGCCCTGTGCGACGCGCTGCTCTCGGCCGCCGGGCTTGGCGATATGGGATCCCACTTCGGTACCTCGCGGCCCGAGTATGAGGGGGCTTCCGGCGCGGTGTTCTTGCGCGCGTGCGTCGGGATGCTATCGGATGCCGGTTTCGAGGTGGTGAACGCGGCGGTACAGGTGATCGGCAACCGTCCGCGCTTGTCAGCGCGCCGAGGGGAAGCCGAACGGGTACTGAGTGAGGTCGTCGGAGCCCCGGTTTCGGTCTCGGCCACGACGACGGACGGCCTAGGCTTCACCGGCCGAGGCGAGGGTTTGGCGGCAATCGCGACGGCCCTGATCCAGGAACGCCCTTACACTCGGCTTCTCTGAGCGATCCGATCTTGAGCCATTAGGCGTCGAGTATCGAATGCTCGATTTCCGCCGACGCTGAGATCGTGTTTCCGACCGTGCAGTGTTTGGCGTGCGCCCGGGCGATGATGTCGGCCAGCTTTTCCTTCTCCACCTCGTCAAGGCCGGAAAGGTCGAGGATCAGCGTGTCGCGCATGATCGCGTAGCGGTTCTCCGTCTCGTGCTTTTGCGCAGAGGCGACGATCGTGGCCGGGTAATCCTCCCCCAGGCGCCGGGCGATGGGGACGTCCGAGCTCATGGCCGCGCAACCGGCCAGCGCCAGCTGCATCAGTTCACCGGGAGTGAAGGCGTTCTCAAGTTCGACGGGCCCCATCAGAACTTCCGCCCCGCGCGTGTTGTGCCCGCGGAAGGTGCGCTCGCCCTCGCGCTGCGCCCAAAGCTGTGCC
>JAISTE010000064.1 GCA_031272825.1 Propionibacteriaceae bacterium
GGATGACGGTCAGCACGTTGGGCACATGCCTGATCCAGTTGGATTCCACTCATGCCTCCAAAGACAAGTCGACGCCATTGCTATCGCTGACCCTACCCCATACGAGGGCCCCGACGTCAGCGGGGAAATCCAGCACACAAATCCCGTCGTCAGGGCCTTGATATTCGGCCCTTCCGAATGCCTTGCCGTCCTCGACCCCTTCTACCAAAACCTGGTGGCGCTCGCCGATGCGGCTAGCTGCTTTGTCGGCAATCAGCTCGTCGACAAGCGAGGTGATCCACTCGACGCGCTCGGCGATCTCGGCCTCGGGTACCTTGCCCGAGAGCGTATTCCCTTCCGTGCCCTCCTCGTCAGAGAATCCAAAGACCCCAACAGCGTCTAGATCGGCGGCGGAGAGGAAGTCGGCTAACACCTGCAGGTCTTCCTCGGTTTCACCGGGGAAGCCGACGATGAAGTTCGAGCGCACGGCGGCCTCGGGGTTTTCCTTGCGGATGCGCTCAAGTAAGCCTAGGAAGGATTCGGCGTCGCCGAAGCGGCGCATCCGGCGCAGCAAAGGCCCGGAGGCGTGCTGGAAGGGCAAGTCGAAGTAGGGCAAAATCCGCGAAGAGGAGCAGATCTTGGAGATCAGCTGCGGCTTGAGCTCGGCGGGCTGGAGGTAGGACACGCGGATCCACTCCAGCGAGGTTCCCTCCAGTGCTTCCAAAAGCGCTACCAGATCGGTGTGGATGTCCTTGCCGTAGGAGGTGGAGTTTTCCGAAACCAGCACGGCTTCTTTAACCCCCTGTTCGGCAAGCCACTGGGCCTCTGCCGCGATCTGATCGATGGGCCGGGAGAGATAGGAGCCGCGGAAGGAAGGGATGGCGCAAAACGCGCAGTGCCGGTCGCAGCCCGAAGCGATCTTGAGCGGTGCCGACGGCGAGCCCGACAGCCGCTTTCGCAGCACCGGGCCGGAGGCCGGGGCGATGCCGGGCGGCAGTTCCTCGCCGTGGCCGGGGACGAAGGCCGTAGCAGCGGGCCGAGCCACGGGCGTCACCGGGAGGAGCAGGCGCCGATCCGAGGGCTTGTGCACTGGCAGCACATCGCCTGCCAGCACGGAGGCTAAACGCTGCGCGATGTCGGGATAGTCGTCGAAGCCCAGAACCGCCGCCTCAGGCAATTGTTCGGCCAGCTCGGAGCCGTAGCGCTCGGCCAGGCAACCGACGGCCACGACCTTGGTGTCCTCGGAAAGCTCCAAGATCCTGTCGATGGAGTCCTTCTTCGCGGCGTCGATGAAGCCGCAGGTGTTGACCACCGCCAGATCCGCACCCTCGGCTGTGGCCGAAAACTCGAATCCGGCGGCGTCCAGCCTGGCGGCCAGCTCTTCCGAGTCAGTTTCGTTGCGCGCACAACCCAGGGTTTCGAGGTAGATTTTCACAGCGCTCAAACTTACCCGCCGAGTTCTGCCAGCACCGAGTCGAGCTCGTCGGGGCGTACCAGCACCTCTCGCGGCTTCGACCCTTCGGAGGGCCCGACGACCCCGTGGTTTTCCAAAATGTCCATAATGCGCCCGGCCTTGGCGAAGCCCACCCGCAGTTTGCGCTGCAGCATCGACGTCGAACCCAGCTCGGTGGAGACCACCAGCCGGGCGGCCTCAAGCACCAGATCCAGGTCGTCGCCGATCTCCTCGGCGGCCGCCTGCGCCTGCTTGTTCTCCTGTGCGACCGTCGCCACGTCCTCGCGGTATTCCGGCTGCGCCTGCTCGCGCACCTTCTTGACCACGGCTTTGACTTCGGAGTTCGATACCCAGGCACCCTGGATGCGCAGCGGCCTGGACATTCCGTAGCCCAGGAACAGGCCGTCGCCCTTGCCGACCAGCTTCTCGGCACCAGCGGAATCCAGGATGACCCTGGAATCGGTGGCCGAGGCGGTGGCGAAGGCCAAGCGAGAGGGAATGTTGGCCTTAATCAGACCGGTGACGACGTCCACCGAGGGCCGCTGCGTGGCCAGCACCAGGTGGATGCCGGCAGCCCTGGCCAGCTGGGTGATTCTAACGATGCAGTCTTCGACATCGCGCGGGGCGACCATCATCAGATCCGACAACTCGTCGACGGTGACCACCAGGTACGGGTAGGGCTTGAGTTCGCGCTCGGAGCCTTCGGGGGGCTTCACCTGCCCGGCGAGGACGGCCTTATTGAAGTCGTCGATGTGGTTGAAGCCGAAGTGGTTGAGATCCTCGTAGCGCATGTCCATCTCTTTGACGACCCACTGCAGCGCCTCGGCGGCCTTCTTGGCGTTGGTGATGATGGGCGTAATGAGGTGGGGAATGCCCTCGTAGGCGGTGAGCTCGACGCGCTTTGGATCGACCAGCAGCAGGCGAACCTGCTCCGGCGTCGAGCGCATCAGCAAGGACACCAGCATGGAGTTGATGAACGACGACTTGCCCGAACCGGTGGCGCCGGCGACGAGCAGGTGGGGCATCTTGGCCAGGTTGGTGAGCACATAGCCGCCCTCGACGTCCTTGCCCAGGGCGACGGTGAGCGGATGGGTATCCTGCTGGGCCCGGTTGGAGCGCAGCACGTCCCCCAAGGTGACGATGTCCTTGTCAACGTTGGGAATCTCGATGCCGATGGCGGATTTGCCGGGGATCGGCGAGAGGATGCGCACGTCCGCCGAGGCCACGGCGTAGGCAATGTTCTTGGAAAGCGAGGTGACCCGCTCTACCTTCACGCCGGTGCCGAGCTCCACCTCGTAGCGGGTGACCGTCGGGCCGCGCGTGTAGCCCGTGACCACGGCGTCGATCCCGAAATCCCTGAACACGTCCATCAGCCGCTGCACGATGGCGTCCGAACCCGCGGTTCGAACCTTGGCCGGGGTTCCGGCCTTCAGCATCGCCTTGTCGGGCAGCTGGTAGTCGATGTCGGAGGCCAGCACCGGCTGCTCGCCGTTCAACGGCAGGCCCGACGGGTGCGGGGCCTCTTCCTTCACAAATTCGGGCACATCCAGCCCAGTGGATTCTTCCTCAAAGGTGTCCACCTCGTCCAGCGGCTCAGGAACATATGGCTTCGGTGCTTTCTTAGCCCGGGCCTTCTTCTCCTTCTTGGCCTCGCGCTTCTCCCCCAGCTCGGAGGCGGCCTCGCCGCCCTTGGCGTGCAGCTCCTTGAAGCGGGCCGGAATCTGGTGCAGCGGCACGCCAATGATGACGACCATGCCAAAGAGCGCCACCAAGATCAGCACCGGAATGGTGATGGGAACCGAGAAGAGATAGACCAGCAGGGATGACAGCCAGCCGAAATACCCGCCGGCTGCGCGGATGCCCTCGTACTTGTTCGGCAGGCCCATCGCGATGTTGATAAGTCCTAATACCCCGAACATGGTGAGCAGCCAGCCGATCGCCTGGCGGCCCAGCGAGCCGTTCTTCTCCGGGTTGCGGAAGGTGCGCAGCGCCATGAGGACGGCCAGCACCGGCAAGACCTTGCAAAACATCGGGCCGACCAGAGTGACGAAGATCGCGTCGACGACCACGCCCACCACACCAGGAAGACCGATCCAGAATTGCCCGGCCAGGATCAGAGCGAGGATGAGCAAGGCAATTCCTGCCCCGTCGCGGCGAAGCGCCGGATCGATGTCTTTCGCGCCGTTTCCGAAGAAACGGAAGAACGAGCCGATGCCGTTCGCTATCGTGCCCGAAATCGAACGGGATTTCGGCGCACTCTTGGCAGCAGACCTGGATTTGGCCGTCGTCTTGGGCGCGCTGGAGGACTTGGGGTTGCGCGCACGAGTAGCGGCGCTCTTAGTGGTCGCCATGGGTTACAGGTTAGTGGCCGGTGCCAACAATTTCGGGGAGGCCAAGCCCGGAAGAAGTACGCCGACATCAAGTTCGCACTGAGCCAACAAAGCCTTTGCGCGTACCCTCAACGCAACCCCACCGGACGCTCCAAGGCGAGATCGAGCAGCTCGGAGATCAGCTCGGTGTAGCTGTATCCGGAGACGCCCCACACCTGCGGGAACAGCGACGCCGAGGTAAAGCCCGGCATGGTGTTCAGCTCGTTCACCACCGGCTCGCCGTCCACGACGAAGAAATCGACCCGCGCCAAACCCTCGACCCGCATCACCTGAAAGACCTTGGCCGCCATCTCTTGCAGCCGCTCGGTGAGCGCAGGATCCAGCTTGGCCGGTACCTCCAAGGTAACGAAGTCCAGCCCGCGATACTTGGCGTCGTAGTCGTAGAAACCGTCGTTTCCAGCGACGACGATCTCCCCCGGGCAGGAGACGCGCGGCAGGTCAAACCCATGGCCGCCGAGCACGCCGACCTCGATCTCGCGGGCCCCGGAAAGCCCGGCCTCGACGAGCACCTGCGGATCGTACGCCTGCGCCTTTGCAATCGCATCGGCCAGGTCTTCGGGGTTCTTTACCCTTGTCATCCCCACGGATGAGCCCATGCGCGAGGGCTTGACGAACACCGGGTAGCCCAGATCCGCAACCTCGGCCTCAATGGCAGAGCGCCTACGCTGCCAATCCGCGGGCGTCACCTTCACCCACGGAACAACCGGAATCCCGGCGGCCTGAAGCTGCAGCTTGGTCAAGTCCTTGTCCATGGACATCGCCGAGGAGGCAACCCCGGCACCCACGTAGGGAAGACCCAGCATCTCGAACCAACCCTGGATGGTTCCGTCCTCCCCAAAGGGCCCGTGCAGCAGGGCAAAGGCGACGTCCACCGGCTCGGGATCGCAGATGGTCTGCCCGTCGCGAACGCCGACAACCACGCCCTCGTCCTCGTGCAGCAGCAGCGCGTCGGGATAGGGGTTGTCGGCGGGGATTTCGGGGAGTTGGCCGTCGACAATCCGGAAAGTCTCGATCACGGAATCGGGGACGCGCACCCACCTGCCCGATTTAGAGATGCCGATGGCGATGGGGGTGAACCTGGTGCGATCCAGGGCGCGGAAGACGCCGCCGGCCGTCGCACAGGAAACTTCGTGCTCACCGGAGACGCCGCCGAAAATCAGGGCTACGTTCTTCATTGGGGAATACCTTATCGCCGTTCCGCCCCTGAACCGGTTGCGGTAGCCTTTCGCAGGTGAGATATGACTTGGATTCCAAATATCGTCCCCAAGACGACCTGTTCCGCTTTGTGAACGGCAAATGGCTCGCAACCGCCCAGATCGCCCCCGATCTTTCCAGCGCCGGATCGTTCATTGATCTGCGCGACGCCTCCGAGGTCGCGGTGCGCGACATAATCACCTCCCTGGAGGGCTCCGAGGCAGGCACCGAGGCCAAGAAAATCGAAGATCTCTACGCCTCCTTCATGGACACCGAGCGCATCGCCTCCCTGGGATTGACGCCCCTCAACAAGTACCTGCAGGAGATTGAGGTCATCCACACGATTCCGCAGCTGCTCGAATACTTTGGCCGGGCGATCCGCCGCGGCATCGGCGGGCCGCTGGACATGGACGTCGAATCCGATCCTGGCGATCCCACCCGCTACATCCTCTTCGTCTCCCAGTCCGGAATCGGTCTTCCCGACGAGGAGTACTACCGCCTGGAGCAGCACGCCCCGGTGCTGGCCAAGTACCGCGATCACATCGACCGCCAGATGGCACTTGCCGAGCTCGGCATGGGGGCCTCTTCCACGGTCGTCGCGCTGGAGACCGAGATCGCCGCCCAGCACTGGGACAAGGTGAAGACCCGCGACATGGTTGCCATGTACAACCCCACCACGCTGGAAGATTTTTGCAAGGACTTCGACTGGACGCCGCTGTTTACCGCAGCCGGTATCGCCGACCCGGGCACGTTCGTCGACTGCCAGCCCTCCTTCTTCACCGGCCTGGCCGGGTTGCTCAAGCAAGACCGTCTGGAGGATTGGAAGCTGTGGTGCAAGTGGGAGCTGGTTTCGGCCTTCGCCGCCCTGCTGCCCGATCCGATGGTTCAAGAGCAGTTCGACTTCTACGGCACAACGCTTTCGGGTACCCCGCAGCTCAAGGAGCGCTGGAAGCGCGGCGTTTCCTTCGTCGAGGGCACGATGGGCGAGGCGATCGGCAAGCTGTACGTCGCCAAGCACTTCCCGCCTCAGAACAAGGAGCGCATGGTCGCGCTGGTTGCCAACCTCATCGAGGCCTACCGCATCTCCATCGAGGGCCTGGATTGGATGAGCCCCGATACCAAGAAGGAGGCGCTCAAGAAACTTTCCAAGTTCACCCCGAAGATCGGATATCCCGACCGTTGGTTCGATTACTCGGGCCTTGAGGTGGATCGACGCGACCTGGTGGGCAACTCGGTGAAGGCGTCGGAATTCTTCTTCGACGACGACATTCACAAGTTGCAAGAGCCCATCCGCAAGTGGGAATGGCTGATGACCCCGCAGACTGTCAACGCCTACTACAACCCGCTGCAGAACGAGATCGTCTTCCCGGCGGCTATCTTGCAGCCGCCGTTCTTCGACATGGAGGCGACGGACGCGGAGAACTACGGTTCGATCGGTGCGGTCATCGGCCACGAGATCGGCCACGGTTTCGACGACCAGGGTTCGACGGTCGACGGCGACGGGCTGCTGCGCAACTGGTGGACGGACGCCGACCGCCAGGCCTTCGAGGAGCGCACGTCGGCGCTGGTGGGTCAGTACGACGCGCTCGTTCCCGAGCAGTTAGGGCCCGACGGCCAGCACGTGAACGGCTCGCTGACCTTGGGCGAGAACATCGGCGACCTGGGCGGCCTCGGCATCGCGCTGTTGGCTTGGCACCTGGCCTCAAAGGACGCCCCTGAAGCGGAGAAGGACGAGGAGGCGCACAAGCTGTTCTTCTACTCCTGGGCGCTTTCTTGGCAGACCAAGCGCCGCGACGAGGCGCTGAAGACCCAGATCACCGTCGACCCGCACTCCCCCGACGAGTTCCGCTGCAACCAGGTGGTGAAGAACATCGACGCCTTCCACGCGACCTTCCACACCCAGCCCGGTGACGGCGAGTGGCTGGCCCCCGCAGACCGGGTCAAGATCTGGTAGAGCGTTGTGCGTAGTCGTGGGGAGAACCTGTGACTACGCGCAGGATGACGAGGGTTGTTAACCGTCTTCTAGCTGGCGCACTAACCCATCCTCGTCATCGTGCGCAAGCGAAGCGCAGTCGCAGGATCTATTCCCAGAACATCTTCCACGGGTGAACGCGTTCAAGCTGGGCGGCCACGGAGAGCAGTTTGCCCTCCTGGCCGTAGCCAGCGCCCAGCTGCACGCCGATCGGCAGCTCCACGCCGTCGACCACCGCGGTGTGCAGCGGCAGCGAGATGGCCGGAAGCCCGGAGATGTTGTACATCGACGTCCAGGGCGTGAACGCGCATTGGTCGTCGAAGTCCTTGGACGGGTACTTATCGTTGCGCAGCTGCCCGATCTTGGCCGGGGACTGGGCGAGCGTCGGGGTCAAGATGATGTCGAAGTCCTTCCACAGAAGCTGAGTGCGGCGTCCCAGCTCCTGCACTTTCAGCCAAGCCTCGCTCAGCTCTAGGGCGGTGTAGCCGCGCCCGAGCTCGCGCAGCCAGCGGGTGAGCGGCCGCAGTTCAATCTCGGCCTCCTCGCGCACGGGCACCCCGAGCGCCCCGACGGCCCACACCGCCTTGAACGCGTTCCACTCCTCCACGTCGAACGGCTTCGGAGCCTTCTCGATGTGATTTCCCAGCTCTTCAAGCCATTTCGCCGCCTCGGCCAGCGCCTCGTAGGCGACGGCTTCGGGCTGGGCATCCGAGACCACCGGCTCGGAGAGCACGCCGATACGCAGCCCACTGACCGGAATCTTGGAGGCGGCCAGATACCCAATGCCCGGGCGCGGGGCCTGATACAGATCCCCGTAGGCGGGCCCGGCCATGAAGTCGAGGGCGGCGGCGGTGTCGTGGACGTCCCTGGTCAAGACCCCATAGCAGGCCAGGCCCGGGCCGGGGTTGGCCCCGCCCGGGGAGACGAGCCCGCGGCTGGGCTTGAGCCCAACCACCCCGCAGCTAGAGGCCGGAATGCGGATGGAACCGCCGCCGTCGGAACCCTGGGCGATGGGCACGATTCCTGCAGCTACCGCGGCTGCCGCTCCCCCGCTGGACCCTCCCGCCGAGCGGGTCGGATCCCAAGGTGTCGCCGCCGGCGGGGCGACGTCTGGCTCGGTGTAGCACGGCAAGCCGAACTCGGGGGTGTTGGTCTTGCCGATCATGACCGTCCCGGCTCTGGCGAACACCCGGGCGATATCTGAATCCTTGTCCGGGACGTTGTCTTTGTACGTCAGCGATCCGTACTTGCATGGAACCCCGGCCACATCGTCGAGATCTTTGATCGGGCACGGAACCCCGAGGAAGGGAGCCTCGCGCTCGCTCGGCGCGGTTCCGGCCCGCAGTGCAGAATCGATGGCCTCGGCCTGGGCGAACGCCCGCTCGGGAGTGAGGGTGACGAACGCGCCGATCGACGGCCCGATGGCCTCGGCCCTTTGCAGGGCCGCCTCGGTCACCTCAAGTGCGCTGACCTCGCCCGATCGAATAGCAGCAGCGGTTTCGATGGCTGACATATGCCGTGTTTCCATATGTCCAACCTAGCCCAGGGCCCCAGGTATGGCTACCTGGGGCCCTGGCCTGACTCACTTCACGGTTATCTTGTACTTCTTGGTCTTGCCCCCTGCGGTGACCTTGATGTACTCCGTTCCCTTGGACACGGCCACGAGGCGTCCGGCCTTATCGACCAGCACGATGTCGGCCTTGGTGGAGCCGTACTTCACCTTCACTCCGGCAGCCTTGGCCGAGGTGTATTTGCCGGTGATGTAGGCGCTATTGCCCAGGGCCAGTGTCTTGGGCACAGAGGCGCTCACCTTGGTTACCTTTGCCGCGGGCTTCTTCTTCACGACGGTGACCTTGATCTTCGCGCTCACATTCTTACCGGCTGCGTTGAGTTCCTTCGTGGTCACGGTGATGGTGGCGGTTCCGGCCTTGAGCGCCTTCACCACGCCGTTGCTGTTGACTGTGGCCACCTTCTTATTCGACGACGTCCACGTCACCTTTCCCGCATACGACGGAAGCACGCTGGCGTCGGTGTAATAGACGGCCTCCTCAAGGGTCAGTTTCTTGCCCTTGACCAGCCGCAGCTGGGATTGATTGAGCTTGATCTTGGCGACCACCGGCTTCGGCGCGGGCTCGGCTGCCGGAACCTTCGCCTTGAGCCCGGTTATTGCCGCATCGAGGGCCGCCTTTGCCTGCGACACCTCGGCTGCAGTCGCCGCCGGGTTAGCGATAATGGCTTTGGCTGCCGCCAGCGCATCGCTTAGCGTCTTCCAAGAGTCTTCGCTGAACTGCGATGCGAGTGCGGCCAGCCCCTCGGCCTGATCCACCGAGGATTCGAGTGCCGTCTTATCCACCGCGGCGGTCTTGCTCAGGTCGAAATCGTAGGAGCCGGAGCCGAGCGTGAACTTGGCAAGCTGCTCGTTGCCATAGGTGACGATGCCCTCGTAGCTGACGCCATCTTGAACCTGGAGCTTGGCCTGTTCATCGCCTATCGGCAGGTAGAGCGTGGCCGTCGCATTCGCCGGAATCTCCGCATGGTAGGAGTTCATGGCTCCGCCTGAAGACGAGTACTTGCTCACGATTGGCCCTCGGATCGACTCGAACTTGGCGTCGACCGTCGTCAGGCGCCCGGAGGTGTCGAGCGTGGGGTGCAAGACCACGTTCGCGTATCCGGGATTTTCCGGGTCGGTGTCGATGCCCGCGAGGTACTGGTACACCCACTCCACGGCCGCGCCGTAGGAGTAGTGGTTGAACGAGTTCATCGAGGCATCGCCGAAGCCCGTATCGGAGTACGAGTCCCAGCGCTCCCAGGTGGTGGTTGCGCCGACGGTTACCGGGTAAAGCCAGGACGGCGAGTTGGTCTGCAGCAGCAGGTTGTACGCCATCTCGGATTCGCCCTGATCGGCCAGCACCGGCAGCAACACGTTCACGCCCAGGAAACCGACGGCCAGGGTGTTCTCACCATCGGCTGCCCTCACAGACGAACCGGAGTTGGCAAGGTTCTTTACCAAGTTGGTGAGCAGTATCTGGCGTTCGGCGTCGCTGTTGTACAGGCCGAGTTTCAGCGCCCACAGCAGGCCGGTTTGCGAGTTATCGGCGATCGGCGATTGGATCGGGTATCCCACCCGTGTACCTGCCCCTCCGGCCCCATTGGTCGAAGTCAGCAGGTTTCCGCTTGCATCTAGCCACTTGGAAATCAAGGACGCTTTGAGCGAGGATACGCGCCCCTCGTACTTCGCCTTCGCCGAGGACTTGCCCAGCGCCTCGGACATCTGCGCCATGAGCTGCGTGGTGTACAGCTGGTAGACGTCGTTCATGTACTCCAGCGACGCGCCTTCGATAGCCAGCCAATCACCGAAGCCTGAAATGTCGTAGCCGTTCGACGTGCTGGTTCCGTAGTGAGGCGATGTAGTGGGATACGCAGTTGTGTTGGAGTAGACCCAGTCCGCATATCCGTCCATCACCGCGAAGGACTCGCGTGCCACCGAAAGGTCTCCGGTGCGCTGCCACAGCGTCCAAGGGATGATGATTCCGGCGTCCGACCATCCGGCTGAGACACGGTTTGCGAACGTCGAGTTGTAGGCAATCGGCGTGACGGCCTGGAACGTGCCCGTCTTCTTGGCCTGTGCCTGCATGATCGCGTTGAAGTTCTCCAGCACCGAGTAGACGTCGTAGTTGTAGATGGCCGAACCGGCGAACAACTGCGCGTCGCCCGTCCACCCGGCACGCTCGTCGCGCTGCGGGCAGTCGGTGAGGATGGAGAGGTAATTGCTCGCCTGCGACCAGCGGGTGTTTTCCACGAACTGATTCAGCGTCTGGTTGTTTGTAGTGATCGACGCGGTCTGCTCGCCCACCGAGGTGATGGTCAGGGCCTTCACGGCCTTGATCGTCACGTTTGCGTCGGCGGTAATGGCCATGTAGCGGAAGCCGTGGAAGGTGTGGGTGGGGCTCCAGGTCTGCTCCCCGGCCTTCAGCGTGTAGGTATCGCGCTTTCCGACTAGGCCCTTGTAGTTGGCCTCGTAGAGCGATCCTTTCGGCCCGTCAGAACCCTTCGCGCCAGAGCCATCCGAATCCTTGCCGTCGTTCAGCATCTCGGCATACTGCAGCGTCAGGGTCGTGCCTGCTGTACCGTCGACGGTGAACTCGGGGATTCCCGCCGCGTTCTGCCCGAAATCGACGACCAGATGCTCGCCCGCCGCCAACGCGATGTCGGTCAGACCGGCCGCGTGTTCGACGACCGCGCCCGTGTCATTTCCGGCATCTGCGGCAGATTGCGTCTCGGCGTCGTTGTAGCTATAGGCGGCAACCGCAGGGCGTTCGAGCTCGTCGGCGATACGTGCGGCGGCCTTGGATGAGCTGACCAACTTGCCGCTGTAGGACTGGACGGTAGGAGCGACCCAAGTGGAATCGTCGAAACCATCGTCGTTCCAGCCTGGTGTTTCAAGCTGCGCGTCGTGGCTCTCGCCGTCCCACAGGTCATTGGACAATACCGGGCTAGAGCCAGTGGACTTCCAATCGGTATCGGTGGAGATAGTGTCTTTCGAGCCGTCGGTGTAATTGATAACCAGCTTCGCCAACGCGCCCAGCTCGGCGTCGTTATCGCTCGGGCCGAACACGGACTTGTAGAAGGGCGTCGCCGGCGCCCCCCAGTCGGTGGCGAGCGAGGAGATCCGCCCGGCGTACCATCCCGTCGACAGCTCAAGGCCAAGGGTCAGGGTGGTATCGGAAATCAGCTCGGCGACGTCATAGGTTTGGTAGTTGACGTAGTAGCGGTAGTCCGTCCAGCCGGGATTGAAGATGTCGTCCACGGCGGACTTGACCTCTTGCCCGTCGATATAGGCGGTGTAATTGCCCAGCGCGGTGACGTAGAGATACGCGGATTCAACTGCGGTGGAACCCAGCGTCTTCTTGGTGCGCAGGTAGGCAAAGCCATTCGTCTGGGCGGGCATCACCCAGTCGACGCCGGTTAGATCTGCCGCTGTGACAAATGAGCCCTTGCTGGAGGTCGCGCTTCCGACATTGGTATTCACCGTGACCTTCCAGGTGTACTTCGTCTCGGGCTGCAAGGCCTTGATGGTGTGGGAAAGCGCCACGGAATCGGCGTTGTTGACTTTGCCTGACGACCAGATGTCGTTTCCGGACATGTCTTCGACGTCGATCTTGTACGACTTTTGTACAACCGACTTCGCACCCGCGGCGATCTTCCAGCTGAAACGCAGCGCCTCGCTAGGGTCGACGCCGAGCGGATCGGTTTCATAGTCGATGGTGAGCGCCCCTACGCTCAAGTCAGCGGACAGCGCCGCCGTGGGCATAGCTGCTGCGAGGCCGCCTGCCGCTAGGGTTCCGGCCAAGGCCAGAATCGAGAGCTTTCTCATTTGCGAACTCCTTCGTTCCAGGGAACATGTTGAAACGTTCCAACGCTTCTGACAGTACCCATTCCCCTCGTCGGAAATTTGCATCAAGACTGTCTGATTTTTGCGCGGCAGGCGCTGGGCGTCATGCCAAAGCGTCCGCGGAACACCTGTGTGAAGTGAGACGCCGAGCCGAACCCGACATGTTTGGCGATCTGGGAAACCAGCAAATCGCTCGTCTCCACCATAGCCAACGCGTGGTCGAGCTTGTAGTCCAGCACAATCTTCGCGAATCCCTTCCCGGTGTGTTGCTTCAAGAACCGCGAAAGGTGTGAGGCGGAAAATCCGAAGCGACGTGCCAGCGAGTTGAGCGAAACTGCCGCGAAATTGTCGGCGATGTGCCCGATGATTGCCGTCAGCAGGCGCACCTGCTCAGGTTCGTCGGATGCTCGCGATGTTTGCCGAGCCCAGTCCACCAGCAGCGTCAGCAGCAGAGCGCTCGCCTTGGCTTCGTATCCGAGTTCTTTGCGCTCGATCTCCTCCACTATTTGCTCCATCACCTGACGCTGTTCCTCCAGGTTCACGGGGGCAAACAGCAGCCTGTCCGACGTGCCCGCGATGGCACTGAAATAGCCCGACAGGTAGTTGGCCACTTCGCCGGTTTCGGCGAAGGCCGTGGAGAGCATCCGGCTGAGCAGCTGCGGCCTGATCACCAGGTTTATAACGCACGATCCAGGTTCGATTCGCATTTCGTGCCGCACATACGGCCTCACCATGACGCTCTCACCCGCCTCCAGCCTCTCGGTTGAATGGCTGAGATGGTGGGCCGCGGAACCGTAGTAGACGTAGGACAGCTCGAAGTAGTCGTGTGCGTGCAGCGGGCCGATCTCAAGGGGATTCTCTAGGGAATGGAAGACGTAGCCGAGGTTCTGCCCTGGGGAAAGAAAAATGTCCGCGCGCACCTGCGTCGGCCCTCTTCCCGCGTGCGAACCGCCGCTAGTTGGCTCCAGGTGACTTGCGCTCGAATGCAGCTGCGCTATTCGAGACCATAAACGGCTCAGCACTTCAGCCCGGGCATGGCCTTCCAGCCCGAGAGCCTGCGCGCTCCCCGGGCCAAGAATGCGCTCAACGAAAGTCACCTCGTATGCCGCTATCGACTCCGACAGCTTCACGAATGAGAGTTTATCCAGCGGCTAGTTCCGTCTTACGGCTTTTCGGGCCTTTTGGGGGTCAGCCATAGCTTGACGTGTGCTGGAGACTTCTGGGACTTCTGGCCCAGGAGCGGGCCCAGCCCTTGTCCGAGCCTTTTGGCTGGGTAAACTTGCCGCGAGGGCGTTTTACAGGGGGAACACCGTCCTCGTCGGGGGAATCAATGGCGAACACAAATCCTTCCCGCGCCAGGCTTGGGAGGAGAGCCGCCGCAGTGCTGCTCGCGCTGCTCCTCGCCCTGCCCATGGGGGCGCTCACCACGAAAGTGAGTTTCGCGGCTCCGGAGACCACCGCTGAGGCGGACTACGTGTTCGACACCGACACGCAGGCGATCGTCGGCTATCTCGGGTCGAGCACCAAACCGGAGATCCCAGCCACCATCGGCGGGATCACCGTCCTCGGAATCGGCAACCAAGCCTTCAAGTCGAAGAACCTCACCGAGGTGGGAATCCCGGCCTCCGTCACCGCTATCGGCGATTCGGCCTTCCAAGACAACCAGCTCACCTCGGTGACCCTCCCCGCCTCCGCCGCCATCGGCGAATACGCCTTCGCCTTCAACAAGCTGACTTCCATCACCCTGCCCAGTTCCATGCCCGCGAGCGGGCTGGGGAGTTTCGCCTTCCGCGGCAACGAGATCACCGCGATCACCTGGCCGACGACCTCCGGACTGCAGCTCGGCGAGGGAGCTTTCATGGACAACCGCCTTGAAACACTGACCCTCCCCACCAACATCACTGGCATCGGCGACTCGGCATTCGAAGCGAACGACCTGACCGAAGTGAACGTGCCCACGCAGGTCACCAGCTATGGCGAGCGGGTGTTCGCCGACAACGGCTGCTATGTCGTCGTCACCGGCAACAACCCGAGGGTGGTCACCTACTCGGTGGCGAACGCCTTCGGTGAGATCGTGGCCCCGGCCACCATCACCGCCAAATTCGTGAACCTCGATGGCGACACCATCGCCCCCGACCAGACCATCAAGACCGATCTGACCCGGCAGGCGGCCTCCACCGACGCGCTGATCGCCCGCGGCAAGACGGTCGCCCTGGATGTGCCGACGCTCACCGGCTACAAAGTGCAATCCGCCTCCACCGGCACCTTGAGCGCCGACCGCACGATCGACAACCTGCCCGCCCTGGCAAGCACCACGCTCACCGTCACCTTCACCTATACCGCCACCGGCGGCCCGCCGTATTTCACATCTGGCACGAGCGCGCTGAACCTGGCGGTGGGCGCGAACGACGGCACGCTCAGCGCCGCCGACCTGCTCGCCGACGTCACCGCAGTGGACGTCGACGGCAACGACCTTACCGCTTCCAGCGCGGCCGGCGGCCCGATTACGGTTTCGAACGTCAGCCCCGGCGGTCTCCCGCTCGGCACCACCGCTGTCGGCACCTACATCGTCACCTACTCGGTAACCGACAACCACAGCCCCGACCTCGAAGACGACGGCACCACCGAAGGCCCGGCGAAGACCGCCACCCTGCAGCGGGTGGTCGTCATTGGCCCGGACGTGCGCAAAGGGGTCGT
>JAISTE010000161.1 GCA_031272825.1 Propionibacteriaceae bacterium
CCAACCATTTTTCCTTGTGCCGGGCGGGTTACCATCGTCGCGGTGAGCAGCCACGGGGCACCTTCGATCCCTGGTTGACGCCACCAGCCATAGAAACCGGCGATTGCCAGGATTTTGGAATCAAGCGGGTGAATATAGAAGCTTTGACGCTCCCCCGTCTTGCGCCGCTCGTAGAAGCCGTCGGCGGGGAAGATCGCGCGATGCTTGGCGAACGCGGCCTTATACATGCCCGAGGTCAGCACCTTGTCGTCGCGGGCGTTGAACGGCGTCGGGCCGGAAGTCAGGGATTTGGCGTAGGAGGGCACAAACCCCCAGCGCGCGGGTTCGAGTCTCCTGGCCTCGGGCTGCACCACGATCGCCACTTCCTGGCTCGGGGCGATATTGAACGACGGGAGAACTGGCTGTGCCTCGTCGACCCCGATTTGGAAGATGTCCAGCAACTCTTCACGGCTGGACGCGAGCACGTAACGTCCGCACATGGAGCCAGTCTAACCGGGGTCACGTGGAGATCCGGCGACTGCGCTTCGCGTCGCGCCCTAACACTGAACGCTACTTAACCGTGATCTTCTCAATGGTCGTCTTGGTATTCGGGGCACCGTCACCGGCACCCGTAGATTCCCCGGCTTTGGCGATCTCGCGCACGAGCTTCAGCCCCGCCTCGTCGATGGTGCCGAAAACCGTGTAGGCGGGGTTGAGCTGGGTGTCCTCGTAGCAGATGAAGAACTGCGAGCCGTTGGTGTCGGCCCCGGCGTTCGCCATCGCCACCGTGCCCGCAGGGTAGCCGGTGGTCTTGTCCAGCTCGTCGGCGTACTGGTAGCCCGGGCCGCCGTTGCCGACGCCCGTCGGATCGCCGCACTGCAGCACGGCAAAGCCCTCAAGCGTGGTCAGCCGATGGCACGGCGTGTCGTCGTAGAAACCCTGCTCGGCCAGCGATTCGAAAGAGTTGGCCGTGCAAGGGGCGTCGGCGCGGTTGAGCGTGAGGGTGAAGCTCTTGCCGTTCATCTTCACAGTGAGCGGAACGGTGCCCTCGGCTGAGACATCTTTGCCGTTGGGCAGCTTAACCTGCTTGGAGGCGTTGCCCGTCTCGGTATAGACACACTGCTTCAGCCCGTTCACGATGTCGGTGGAGACGGCCGGGGTCGGCGTACCGGACGCGCTAGAGCTTGCGGCGTCGCTCGACGGGGTGAGCACGTCCTCCCTGTTGGAACAGCCTGCGAACATCAGGGCCAGCAACAGCACCGCGGCGACCTTTTTCATGTCTATCTCCTATCCGAAATCCCACCCTACCCGATAGACCCAGCCAATGCTTATGAGAGCAGACGGCTCGACAGGCCCGCTGCCTCGGCCCAAAGTTTGAGCACACAACAACATCTCACAGTATCTACAAACCGAATGATCGGAAACCCATCTAAGCGTTTCGCACAAGGACGCACGGGCATGACGGCGAAACCGCCCGCTGATAAGCGCAAAGCCAAAGCCGCCCTGCCCAACGCAACATTCTGTGGCGTAAACTAGTTCGTCTAACGAGGAGGAGCATGGAACAGCGCAACCACTTGATCGATTTCGCCCGCGTTTTCTCGATGGTCATCGTGGTCACGTTCCACTCCCTGCTGTACTCAATCACTGACGACGGCGGCAAGATCTCCGTCATCCCCTGGGGGCCGGGGCCCTGGCTGTGGATCGTCTCTTGGGGCCTGGCCATCATCCCAATATTCTTCGTGGCCGCCGGGTACGCAAACGCGGTCGTCGTCCAGCACGGGCGGGATCGCGGCGAAACCTACTTCGAGTTCTTGGCCCTGCGCGGCGGCAAATTGCTCGGCCCGCTGACGCTGTTCACGATCGTCTACATCGTCGTCTCCTCCGTCCCGGCCTGGTTCGGCCTGGAATCCGAGGCCCTTTCTAAGCAGTTCGCTATGCTGCTGTGGTTCCTGGTCGTCTACCTCGGGCTGCTGGCCGCCTCCCCGCTGCTGGTACGCGCCCACGAGCGCTTCCACGGCTTCGAGATGCTGCCGTTCCTAGCCCTGACGATCGTCACCGATTCACTCGCCGCCCTGTGGCAAAACCCAAACTTGCTATGGCTCAACCTCGCGTTCGTCTGGCCGCTGGCCCACCAGTGGGGCATCGCCTACTACTACGGGTGGTTCCGCACCTGGCGCATCCGCTGGCAGGCTCTGCTAGCCCTCGCGTCGGCGGGCATGATCGCGGTGCTGGTGTTCGGCTTCGGCTACCCCTCGACGGCCGTGGGTTTCGCCGACCAGCCGCAGAACAACCTCCTGCCACCCACCACCGCGGCCATCGCCATGGGCCTTATGCAGACGTGCGTACTCGGAATCCTTCAGCGCCTCGGGGTTGCGAAGACTCTGAGTGAGAAAGCCTCGTACCGTCTGCGCGTGGCCAACGCCCTCGCCCTGTCCACGTACCTGTGGCACATTCCGATGATCGTGCTCTCAGCGGCAATCTGCGCGGCGCTCGCCCTTGCCTTCCCAGCTATCGGCCCGGTGGTGCTCTCCAAAGTCTTCTGGACGCTGGCCACCTGGGCGCTGGTGCTCACCATCGTGCCCTTGATCGCTCGCTTCGAGCTGCGCTTCATCCCCAAGCAGGGAATCCCCCGCCCCTGGCTGGTCTGCTTCGGCTACGGCCTAGTATTCGTGGGAGTGTTCGAGATGTGGCAGCACGGGGCCGTGTTCCACTACGAATCGCTGGCTTCCAGCCTCGCCGACATCCTGGTACTCAGCGGCATCGTGGTATCGAGACACGCCGCGGTCGAAGAAGAATCGACGTCTGCGGCGGCTGCGTAGCGGTGGATGTTGATCTCAAGAAAAGTAGACAGTGAAACCCATAGTTCCCTTAACTTAACCTGCCCGGCCACTATCGGCTTAGGAACACGAACTCACAATCGTTCCCCAAAACGTAACCTTTCCCTACCCGCAGGAAAGTGCCACCAGGAGGGGTTGTGTGTTTTCGTAGCTTGGATGGGTCTGGCAGGAGGTACGAGCGGAACGAAGTGGAGCGTGGTACCTCCCGGTTGCGGAGAAAACACACAACCCCTCCTTTGAGCGAGAC
>JAISTE010000040.1 GCA_031272825.1 Propionibacteriaceae bacterium
GTCACCCACGAGATGGCCTTTGCCCGCGAGGTGGCCGACCGTGTCATCTTCATGGACGACGGTCAGATCGTCGAAGAAGGCGATCCCGAGCAGGTCATCGGCAATCCGCAGCAGCCGCGCACGAAGTCCTTCCTGGCGCGCGTGCTGAACCCGACGCACCTGAAAGACGGCAGCTTCTACGACGATCCGTTGGCTCCGGGTGCCCCGACGCCCATCGTGTGACCGGGGGGCGTCCCCGGGCCTGACCCGGGGCGGCCCCATGCTTGCCTCCAGACGTCCCAGGGCTGGATCCGGGGCGGCCCCGCACATTCCCCCACCCCGCCTCACGGCACGTTTGGCAGGCCCCGGACAAGCGTGTATAGTTGTGAAGCTCACTTAGGTGATTGACAATTCAACAGCGGGGGTGACTGGTTTCGACTTGGGATGGATTTCCTGAGGGAAGCGGGTCGAGGATCCTAAGACGTCTCGTTAACGATATTAGGAATCAAAATATAAGTGCCAACACTAATCGCACTGACTTCGCTCTGGCTGCGTAAAGCTATCCGAAGGGTCAGCCCGGATGCGCCTTTCGTCCGGAACCTGGCCTCGTCTAAAAGGCTCGCTGTATAAGCCGTGTTCAAGGGCTTGTACGGGACTTTTACTTGAACTGAGCCCGTCCGGGGATTTGCTGGCGAACAACCCGGGGGCCGAGAAAAACGCCTAGCCAGCTGCACCCGGAGAATACTCACGAGTCCTTTCAAGGACACGGGTTCAATTCCCGTCACCTCCACTAACTTGAGGGAGAGGGGCCGCCAGCGGCTCCTCTCCCTCTTTGCGTTGTGGCCCTGTACCGCGCCGCAAGCTGCGTTCGTTGTCAGAAAATTGCTGTCGATCCGGGCCCGCAACGACAATTTCCCGACAACGAACGATGTTGGCCAGTTGGTAGAGACCGCTGAACCACTCCCGTGGCCCAGCCCCACTTCCGCACGGCTATAATCGACCGGTAATCGAGCGAAGTGGAGTGTGATGGCGTCCCAGGCAGCGAAGGAGCTCGCAGCCCAACAGAAAGCCGAGCGGAAGGCTCGGAAGCTAGCGAAGAAGAATTCGAAAGATCCCAAGGACTGGGGCTTCTTCAAGCAGCTCAAAGAGACCTACAAGATGACGGCTGAGCAAGACCCCAAGCTCAACCTCTATCTGATCCTAACGTTCCTGGCAGTTGTCGTTGTGGCCGTCATACTGGCCATCTTCTTGCAGCCTTGGTGGATGTGGATTCCGCTGGGTCTGCTCGGCGGGCTCACCGCCGCCATGTACATGCTCACTCATCGCTCCACAGCCGCGATGTACAAGCGTTTCGACGGCAAACCCGGCTCTGCCGAGGTGGCCTTGCGGATGCTGAACAAGAAGAAGTACACCTACGAGGCCGGGGTGGCCTTCAACAAGCAGATGGACATGGTTCACCGCGTGGTGGGGCCAGCCGGAATCGTGCTGATCGGTGAAGGGCCGATCCAGCGCCTGCGCCCGCTGATGGCCGACACCACCCGCCGCCACAAGCAAGTGACCGAGCAGGTGCCGGTAATCGCGGTGTTCGTCGGCCACGGTGAGGGCGAAATCCCGCTCGACAAGCTGGCCAAATACATCAAGAAGCTGCCCAAGAAGGCCGACAAGCTTCAGATCGCGGACACCAAGCACCGCCTCAAGGCCCTCGACGCCCAGCGCGGCAAGCTGCCGATCCCGAAGGGGCCGATGCCCAACGCGCGCGGCGTAGGCCGCCAGCTGCGGGGCCGCTAAACCCTGGTCAGTCCTTTCGCGTAGTCGCCGATAGTATTCTTTACAAACCTCGACGCTGCGGCGAAAGGACTGAGATGCGCAAATTCCCCGACGGCTTCACTTGGGGTACGGCAACCGCTTCCTACCAAGTTGAAGGAGCCATCCACGAGGACGGACGGGTGCCGTCGATCTGGGACACCATGTGTGCTACCCCCGGAAAGATCAAGGACGGCACTTCAGGAGCGTTCGCCTGCGACCAATACCACCGCTATAAGCAAGACATCGCGTTGATGAAAGAGCTGGGGGTCAGCTCCTACCGCTTTTCGACGGCCTGGCCCCGGATCATTCCGAGCACCGGGAAGGTAAACCAATCGGGCGTCGACCACTATTCGCGCCTGGTAGATGCCTTGTTGGAGGCCGGAATCAAGCCCACGCTCACCTTGTACCACTGGGATCTGCCTCAATATCTCGAAGATGCCGGAGGTTGGCCTGAGCGCGACACGGCCTATCGCTTCGCCGAGTACGCCGAAGTGATGGGCAAGGCCCTGGGCGATCGCGTGGACACCTGGACGACGCTGAACGAGCCGTGGTGTGCCGCATTCTTGGGCTATGCCGACGGGGAGCACGCACCAGGCCGCCAAGACCACCCCGCGTCGCTGGCAGCCGCCCATCACCTAAACCTGGCCCATGGGCTGGCCCTGCAGGCGCTGGGCGCAGTTCTGGAGAGCTTCCGTTCCTCCGTCACACTGAATCTGCATGCTGTGTATCCGGCCAGCAAATCAGGCGAAGACATCGCCGCCGCCGAGCGCATCAAACGGGTAGGTAACGAAATCTGGCTCGGCCCCATGCTGGAAGGTGCCTACGATCCGCAGCTGCTCGCCGACACCTCACATATTTCGGATTGGGCGTTTATTCAGGACGGCGATCTGGCTGTGATCCGTCAGCCCATCTCCGTACTCGGCCTCAACTACTATTCGACGACCGCAGTCCAGGCCGCCGATCACCCCCAGTACTCAGGCTGGGCGGGGGCCTGGCCGGGAGCCGAAATGGTCGAGTTCCTCCCCCGCCCCGGCGCACTAACGGCCATGGGCTGGGATCAGACGCCCTCGGCGCTGACCGAGATGCTAACAGAACTCTCCGCCCGCTACCCCGGCTTGGAGCTGATGGTCACCGAGAACGGCTCGGCCTGGGACGACTTGGTATCGAATGACGGCCTGGTACACGACCCGGATCGGGTCGCATTCCTCAAGGCCCACGTAGAAGCCGTCGGTCAAGCCATCGACAAAGGTGCGCCGGTTAGCGGATATTTCGCCTGGTCTTTGCTCGATAACTTCGAATGGGCTTGGGGGCTTTCCAAGCGCTTCGGCATTATCCGGGTGGATTACGACACCCAAGAGCGCATTTGGAAGGATTCGGGGCGCGCCTATCAGCGGATCGCTACCACAGGCATCTTGGACTAACAGAGTTGAATTAACTACAGATTGCGGCGGCTCATCTGAGCCGCCGCAATCTGTTCTAACCGCTAAGCCTCGCACACCAAGGCTTTTGCAGATGCTCGGGCGTTGGATAGCTTGGCCAACCCACTCAACCAAGCCCACCCGAGTACAACCCGAGCGCTATCCGAGTTCGGCCAAAGCACGAACCGGCGCCACCTTCGCTGCCCGTCGGCCTGGAAGAACCGAGGCCAGGGCCGCAGCCCCGATCGCTGCTGCGATCAGGCCGATGGTGTAAACCGGGTCGAAGCTCAGATGGAAGCTGAACATGAACCCGCTCCTGGTTCCCTCGCCGAGCATCGACTCGATGGACTTGAGCCCGACCCAAGCCGCGCCCGTGCCCATCGCGATGCCGACAACTGTACCCACGCCGCCCAAAATCAAGGCCTCGATGAGCAACATCAGCCGCAAGGAAGAGCGCTGCATACCTAGTGCTCGCAGCAATCCGGTTTCGCGGGTGCGTTCGATCACCGACAGCGACAGAGTGTTAGCCACGCCCACCAAGGCGATCAGCACCGCAACGGCCATGAGCGCGGTGGCCAAGGCGAGGATCATCCCGAAGGCAGTTTCCAGCTGGGCGGAGATGAGCAGCGAGCCGCCGATGCCGTTGTACGTGAAGTGCTCTTGAACCTTCTGCAAGGCGCCCATCATGTCCAGGGCCTTCGAGTGGTCGGGTACCTTGAAGTAGCTGCGCACATCGGGGATCGGCTTTCCGAGCTTGGCCAAGGTGGCGGCCGAGACGAACGAATCCTCCCACTGCACACCGTCGCGGCTCACGACAGTCAGCTCGTAGGTATTGTTTCCGACGGTCACAGGGAACTTCTCCCCCGGCTTCACGTCCCAGCCGAAGGCGGGCATGATCTCCATGTCCCCGAGCGCCTGCACGGGCCGCCCGATGATCTCCGACAGGTTCGCAGGCTGCTCGACGAGCGTGACCATGCTCTTCCCGTCCTCCTTGTAGATCGACCCGAACTGGGATTTCGCATCCGTCCATCCCAAGACCCCAGACATGTCAGCCTCAGTGCCCACGCCTTCGATGTCCTTGACTTCCTGCCGGATCTCCCCGGGCACAGATTCGAGCGCGTACTGGTCGTCGTTATCGGAAACCTGCCCGATCAAGGTGATGTCTACAGGCGCCTGGGTCTTGACGAAGTCGAGCAACGAATCGCGGCTGGAGGCGACACCGACCTGCAAGGTGACGATCAGGCCGATGGCCAGCATCAGGGCCGAGGCGGTGGCGGAGGCCCGGCGCGGGTTGCGCTGCACGTTCTTGGCGGCCAGGCGCGCAGTCGGCCCGAACGGACGAACGAGCACGCCCACCAGCTTCAGAATCCAGGGCAGGTAGATGGGAGCGGCGAACAGCAAGGCGATGGCGGCCAGCAGGCATCCTCCGACACCGAACAGCAAGGCCTGCGCGGAAGGCCTGAACGCCATGACGATCAGGGCCAGCCCGGCAGCCAGCACTATCGCGCACACGATGCCGCGGGTCACGGAGGCCTTGCGTTTCTCGTCACCGGTGGGGACGGTCTGCAGTGCGGCCAGCGGCGGCACCTGGGTAGCCTTGCGCGATGGGAAGAAGGCGGCGATCAGCGTGATGATTACGCCGAATAGCAGCGCCGCGAGGGTTTCGCTGAGCGGAACGGCCAGCCCCCAGTCGAGCACGCCGAGCGCGGCCGAGCCGATGGCACCCACGCCGATGCCAACGCCGATGCCGAGGGCTGAGCCCACGATGCCGAGCAACACCGCTTCCAGGGCCACCGACCGTCGCAGCTGGGAACCGGACGCGCCGATAGCGCGCAGCAAGCCGATCTGGCGACGGCGCTGGGTGAGCAAGATGGTGAAGGTGTTGGCGATCACGATGATGCCGACCAGCGCGGCAATCCCGGAAAAACCGTAGGCCATCCACTTGGTCATGTTATTGACGGCACCCTTTTGGGCATTCTCGATGACGTCGGCCTGGGAAAGCGCCTTCACGGTGAACTTACCTGAAGCGAGCGCCGGGAGCTTTTCGACCTCGGCTTGTACCGCGCGCGCATCGAGCGTCGTCTTGAGCTGCCAGGTGCCCTCGTAGTCGGTGCCCTCTTGGGAGAGCACCTGCTGGGGCAGCCAGTAGCCATTCTGGGAGTTCATCCCCGGTGCCGTGGGATCGTCGGTGACGCCGACAACCTTCAGTCCGCTCGACTCGCCGACGGCCGTCGGCAGGTTGTCGCCGAGCTTCAATCCCAGCTGGTCGAGCGCGCCCTGGCTGAGCGCGACCTCCCCCGCCTGGGACGGCCACTGACCAGAAACCAGCTTAGAAGTAAGGAACGGCGACGAGGGCAGGATGTTGAACCTGATCAACGTGGTGTTCTCCCCCTCGATGGCCAGCGTGCGGGTATCGACCCAGGAGGCGGCCTCCACACCGTCAAGCGCCTCCAGCTGCTGTCCGACTTCGACGATCTTGATATCGGGGTTCTCGCCCTCGGTGGTGATTTTGACCTGGACGTCTTCGTTGCGCAGGGCGATCATCTGCTGGCCGACCGTCTGGTTGGTCATGGTTCCGAGCAGGACGGACGCCGCTTGCAAAAAGGCGACCGAGATCATCACGGCCACCAGCGAGGCGATATAACGCTGCGGGTGATAGCGCAGCTCACGCAGTGCGATCTTGAACATGCTCTTCCCCTATGCGCCGAATTGCTTCATCGCCCCGAGTACGACGTCGGCGTTCGGGTGGTCGATGTGCATCACGATCTGGCCGTCGGAGAGGATCAGTACCTTGTCGGCATACCCGGCCGCATTCGGGTCGTGGGTGACCATCACGATGGTCTGGCCCAGGTTCGTCACGCAGTCGCGCAGGTACTGCAGCAACTGGGCGCTGGTGGACGAATCGAGAGCGCCCGTCGGTTCGTCTGCGAAGATGACATCGGGCTTGGTGATCAAAGCCCGGGCGACGGCCACGCGCTGCTGCTGGCCGCCCGAAAGTTGCGACGGAAGGTGGTCAAGCCGCTTTTCCAGATGCAGGGAGGCGACGACCGCGTCCAAGTGTGCGCGATCAACTTTCGCCCCGGCCAGCTCCAGCGGCAGCACGATGTTTTGCTTGGCCGTCAGGGTGGGCAGCAGGTTGAACGCCTGGAAGATGAAGCCGATGCGGTCGCGGCGCAGGCGGGTGAGTTCCTTGTCGTTCAGGGTGGTGATGTCCATGCCGGCCAAGATCACCTGACCGGAATCGGGGCGATCCAGCCCGGCAAGACAGTGCATGAGTGTGGATTTGCCGGAGCCGGAGGGGCCCATGATCGCGTAGAAGCCACCCTGGTTGAACTCCGCGGTGGCACCGTTTAGCGCGCGGACTTCGGATTCTCCCTTGCCGTAGACCTTTATCAGGTTGTAGGCCGCGGAAATGACGGACGTGGATTGGGCTGGTTGCCCCTGAGGAATGGGATATGTACTCACGAGCATCAAAGTTACTCGCTAGGCCTGCAAACGGCGCCCATCCGCCCGGCTGAAATTCCCTCAGCCTTGAGGAGTAGGGGTTGCCCTTAAGGGACTAGGGGCCGCCGCGAAAGCGACGACCCCCAGCTGCAGCGCTTACTTAGCCGCTTCGACGGACTTGCGCACCTCGTCCATGTCGAGCTCGGCCACCTTGCCCAGAAGCTCGTCGAGCTCCTTGGCGTTGATGACGCCCGAGTGGCGGAAGACCAAGATGCCGTCGCGGAAGACCATGATGGTCGGGATCGACTGGATCTCAAGTGCGGCGGAGAGCTCCTGGTTCGCATCGGTGTCGACTTTGCCGAAGACCACCTCGGGGTGTTTGTCGGAGGCCGCTTCGAAGATGGGGGCGAACTGACGGCACGGGCCGCACCAGGAAGCCCAGAAGTCGACGATCACGGTTCCTTCGGAGACGGTGTCGTTGAAGGTGTCGGCGCTCAAAGCCGTGTAACTCATGTTCTCTCCTTTGATAAGGGGGATTAGACGATATAGAGACTAGCAGCCACATGCAAAGGCAGGGGAATCACCGTATTCTCCCTTGCCAGCGAGAGCGTATCTGGTTCGACGGCCTGGGCTGAGATCGTCGCTCCGGGTTTGATTCCTGCATTGTCGAGAAGCCGCAGGATCTCCACATCCTTTTGCAGGGGCTCGGCGATGCGCTTCAGCACTACCGTTAGCGGCTCGGCGCCCACTACCTCGGAGAGCCGGCGCACGCCGGAGCGGAAGGTTTCGGCGTCGGCATCGCCTAGGTAGTGCAGCCCAGGGATGGGGCAGCCGTAGGGGCTGAGCGTCGGATGGCTGAGCACCTCGATCAGCCGGTGTTCGACGGCCTCGGAAACCACGTGCTCCCAGCGGCAGGCTTCCTCGTGGGCGAGCGCCCATTCCAGTCCGATCTTGTCGACCAGCAGGCACTCGATCAGCCGGTGCCGGCGCATCACCTCGGTCGCGTGCTTTTGCCCGGCCTCGGATAGCTCAATGTGGCGGTCGGGGTGAACCGAAAGCAGCCCGGAGCGCTCCATACGCGCCACCGTCTCCGAAACCGTCGGGCCGGATTGCTCCAGCCGCTCCGCGATGCGCGCGCGCAACGGCGGAATGCCCTCCTCGTCGCACTCGAAGATGGTCTTTAGGTACATCTCACCCGTGTCGATAAGCTCTGAACTCACTTGCTACTTCCGCCTCAGATAAACCCAAACCGCGGCCAAAAGTGCCACCACCCCGGCACAGACCAAGGCAATCAGGTTTCTAGAATCGTTGCCGGTCGAGGCCTCTTCCTCGGCCTGCTCGGTGCTCTCTTGCTCGCTGGGAGTTGCGACGACGGACGAACTGGCGGTCTCCGGGCTCTCCCCCTCCGCCCATGCGAACGTAGGCCCAAACACCATAGCCCCCGCCAACATGACTCCCACAAGCTTGCGCATAGGCCGAGCCTACTACAGGAACGCAAAAATGCGCCGGGAGGAAACCCTCCCGGCGCATGACGGGTACTACTAACACCCCACGCTCGTCATCCTGCGCGAAGTCGCAGGATCTCAACACCAGAAATGCATAACAGCAGCGATAGAGATCCTGCGACTTACGCGCAGGATGACGAAGCAGGACGTTCTACCCGAACAGCCCCCGCGCACGGTACTAGCGGCGGGGACGACCCCGCCAACCCCGATACTTCGCTCGGGTTATGTTCGGCTACCCGAACAGCCCCCGCGCGAAGTACACCACGAACGCGACGGCGACGACGTAGAGCAGCGGGTGTACTTCCTTGCCCTTGCCGCGCACGAGCTTGATGATCACGTGGGAGATGAAGCCCGCGCCGATTCCGGCGGTGATCGAGTAGGCGAACGGCATCATCACGATGGTGAGGAAGCCCGGGATGGCCTGCTCGGGATCCCCCCAGTTGATCTCGACGACCTGGCTCAGCATCAAGAAGCCGACGAAGAACAGCGCCGGAGCGGCGGCCTCCGAGGGGATGAGCTTGACCACGGGAGCGAAGAACAGGCACAGCAAGAAGGCGACGCCCGTCGAAACGGAGGCAAGGCCGGTGCGCGCACCG
>JAISTE010000072.1 GCA_031272825.1 Propionibacteriaceae bacterium
ATCACCGACGAGGTCAGCTACGAGGGCCTGATCCCGGGCGTCGAATACGAACTCAAGGGCAAGCTGTACGACAAGTCGACGGGCGACCCGCTGAAGGTTGACCTCGACGGCAACGGCACGCTCGACGAGGTGACGGCCTCCAAGAAGTTCACTCCGACCGATCCGTCCGGCAAAGAGACGCTTGAGTTCACCTTCCCGGCCGCGGCGCTTGCCGGGCACGCGGTGGTCGTGTTCGAGGATCTGTACCAAGATTCCAAGAAGATCGCCACGCACTCGGACATCACCGACGTCGGCCAGACGACGGAGATCCCGCAGTTCAAGACGACGGCCACCGACAAGCTCGACGGCGACAAGATCATCGACGCCAACGTCGGGGCGGTCATCGTCGACACCATCAAGTACTACAACCTGACGCCGGGCAAGACCTATAAGGCCGAGGGAACGCTGATGGACAAGGCCACCGGCAATCCGATCCTGATCGACGGCAAGCAGGTCACGGCCTCCAAGGAGTTCAAGCCGACCACCGCCACCGGCACGGTCGACATTGAGTTCGGGCCGTTCGACGCAACCACGCTCGCCGGATCGAAGGCCGTCGCCTTCGAGAAGGTGTACGACGTGACGGCCGGCGGAGTGCTCATCGGCACCCACGAGGACATCACCGACGTCGATCAGACCGTCGACCTTGAGGGCATCCGCACGACGGCTACCTTCACCGATGGCTCCAAGGTGCTCAAGACCACCACTCAGGTAGTGATCGAGGATGTTGTCGAGTATTTCGGGCTCGACACCACCAAGACCTACACGCTTCAAGGCACGCTGATGGACAAGGCCACCGGCAAGCAGATCCTGGTGAACGGCTCGCCGATCGTCGGGTCTGCTTCCTTCCAGCCGACCGCCTCGTCCGGATCTGAAAAGGTGTTCCTTTCCTTCGATGTGACGCCGCTGGTGCCGGCTCTCAACAACCCGAACGAGCCCTACACGCTTGAGATCGTGGTGTTCGAGAAGCTGTACATCGGCACGACCTTCATCGCCGGGCACGAGGACATCAACGACGGCGGCCAGACGGTCACCGTCATCCCGCCGGTCAAGGCGCCCAAGCCGTTGGTCGACATCGAAAAGTGGAGCTGTGACTCCGGCCATCCGGTCGGCGACCACGACACCTTCGACGACGCCAGGGCACTGGATGCCGAAACCGACCACCAGATTTGCTTCACCATCACGAACATCGGCACCGAGCCGCTGGTCATGATCAAGGTGAGCGACAAGCTGATCGCCGGTGTGAACGAGCTCGAGAACATCTCCTGCGACTTCACCAAGGCCGTCGATCCGAACCAGGTCAACTCCGTTCCCGCCAACCAATCCCTGACGCTGGTGGGCGTGAACGAGTGGAAGGCCTACGTGCCAGCGGGCGGAACCGCCCAGGAGACGCCCACCACCGGAACCGAGTGGAACGGCCCGCTGCTGGTCGGAGCCTCATTCGACTGCACAGCCACACTGCCAGGCCTGTCGGTTGGGCAGACGCACTCTGACACCGCCACCGTCGAGGGCGTCGGCTTCTGGTCCGGCATCCCGGTGATCGACTCCGACGACTGGCACGGGCTCCCGCCTGAAGAGGACAGCCCGACCACGCCGCACATCCCGTTCACCGGTCTTAGCGACGGAATGCTGCCGCTAGCCGGAATCGGGTTCATGGCGGTAATCGTCGGATTCGCCGCCCGGAGGTTCGGCCGCAGGAGCTGATAGGAAGTAATCGATAGAGGAAAAGTTCGAGGGGCCTTTCGGGGCCCCTCGAACACTTAAGCCCTCAGTTTTTTCGGTAGTGGCTGTTCGCCACCCAGCGCGAGTACGCCTCCTCGGTGACTTCGCCCTTCCAGGACATGTCGGCGAAGAACCGCCCCGAATCGCGCACCCGGCGCTCCTGGGTGTCGTAGTCGAGCTCGACCAGGCCGAAGCGCGGCTCTTCGCCCTCGACCCACTCCCAGTTGTCGGTGAAACACCAGTGGTAGTAGCGCTTCACGGGCAGGCCGGATTCGGCCAGGGCCTTCAGGTGGTCATACAGGAAGCGCGAGCGCCAGGCGTCGGCGGCATCCGCGGTGCCGTTCTCGGTGATGTAGATCGGCGCGGGGAAAATCTCGTCGAGCCGACGGCAAATCTGAGCGATCCCCGCCGGATAGATCTCCCAGCCCAGATCGTTTACCGCGACGTTCGGGGCCACCTCCTCGGTGAACCCGCGCACGATATTGGGCGTGTAGTAGTTAACCCCGTGGAAGTCGGCGTACTGGCCCGGCTCGATGCCGTTTCGCTTGAACGGCGGACGAATCTCGCCCAGCGTCATCGCCTTGACCAGCGCTCCTTGGAACAGGTAGGCCATCGCCCTGGCCCCGGCCCAATCCAGCGGGTTGGTCTTGCGCGCCGGACGGAAGAGCCGCAGGTGATGGGCAACCCCAACCTTGGCGTCGGGCTGGATGGAGTGGATGGTGTTGTACATTGCCACGTGGGCCTCAATGCAGGTTTGCATCACCTTGAGCGTGTCCTTGAGGGATTTCTTCCCCGGCGGCCAGACGCCGAAGTACCACCCCTGCGTGGCGTAGACGTTCGGCTCGTTGATAGTGATCCATTCGTCGACGAGCCCGCCGAGCCGCTCGACCACCTGGCGGGTGTAGCGGGTCAAGATGGTGACGGCGTTCGGGTTCTCGAACCCGCCGAGCTCCTCGAACCACCACGGGTTGTTGAAATGGTGGAGGGTGACCAAGGGTTTTATGCCCGACGCGCACAGCTCGGTCAGTTCGTCGGCGTAGTGATCCAGCGCCGGCCCGGAAAAGACGCCCGGCTCGGGCTCGATCCGCGCCCACTCCAGCCCCATGCGGTAGTGCTTCACGTTCAGATCGAGCAGCAGCTCAAGATCTTGGTCGACGCGGTTCCAGTGATCGGCGGCCCGCTCGGGCGTCGATCCGTCGGCGACGTTGCCTGGCACGTCCGCCCAGTGCTGCCAGTTGGAATCGACGCGCCCGCCCTCAATCTGAGTGGCGGCGGTGGCCACGCCCAACTCGATCCCGTTCAAACTAAAGCCGTTAACAGCCATACTTCATCGTAAGACGCCAATGCGGCGGGGACAAGCTGAGATGGGGACGGCCACACCAGTGGAGGCCGTCCCCATCGGAATAGTGCTATTAGATCTTGAACATTTCCTTCTTGTAGCAATACATACTCCTAGGGATACTGCCGTAGGCCTTTGCTACCGCCTTTACAACCTTGGTCTCGGTTTGCTGGCTGGCGGACGCCGCCTGGGCGGCGGCGGCAAATCCGGCGATCCCTAGCGCGAGGCCTACGATGGCTGCGACTGCGACACGGATGTTCTTCATGTTTCCTCCTCGGTCGTTGCGGGCAGCCGAAAGGCCGCCCCTTACGAAGAAGAGTTTTCTGGCGGCCAGTTCGTGCATCCGGAATCCAAAAAGGGGAAACAACTCCCAAGCCGAGAATCTCACTTGGGAGTTGCGGCCCCAGTGCTGTGCCGTTTAGTCCATGGCTTCCGAGCTGGCCTCCAGGGATTCGAGCTCTTCTTCGAGCGCCTCGACCGGGTGCTTCTTGGCTACCGCCTTGCGCACCAGGTAGACCGCGCCCAGGAAGACGAACCACAGCGGGGAGAGCAGCTCGGCGCGCAGCGTCGCCGGATCCATGGCGAGGATGCCGACCATCACCGCGAAGAAGCCCAGCACTACCCAGCACATGAGCCGACCGGCAGGCATCTTGTACGTCGAAGCCTCGTGGCGCTCGGGGTACTTCACCCGGTAGCGCAGGTAGGCCACCAGGATCGAGCCCCAGGCGAAGATGAACATCACCGACGAAACCGTCGTCGCGTAGGTGAACGCCTCGATGATCGTGTCGGAGGCATACAAAAACGCCAGGCCCGGCAGGATGCACACAGTAGAGAAGATCAACGCGTTGGCCGGAACCGCGGACTTGGACAGCCAACCGAAGAACTTCGGGGCCAGCTTCGTCTGCGCCAGGCCGTAGAGCATCCGGGAGGTCGAGTAGACACCCGAATTCATCGACGACGCCGCCGCCGTCAGCACCACGAAGTTCACCACCGACGCGGCCCCGAACAGGCCCGTCAGCGAGAACATCTGCACGAACGGCGAGATTTCCGGATTGATCGACAAGAACGGCGTCACCGTCAAGATGGCCGCCAGCGCGAACACGTAGAAGACGACGATCCTGACCGGAATCGCGTTAATGGCCTTCGGCAAGGTCTTTTCCGGATTGGCCGTCTCGGCTGCTGCCGTCCCGGCCAGCTCGATGCCCTCGAACGCGTAGAACGCGATCTGGAACCCAGCCAGGAAACCCATAAGCCCATTGGGGAACATGCCCCCGCCTTCGAGGTTGAGAACATTTCCGAACGACGCCACATCACCGTCGGGCGAAACGAAGCCGGTGAAACCCAGGTACAGGGCCGTCACGATCAGGGCTCCGATGGCGACGATCTTGATCAACGCGAACCAGAACTCGATCTCGCCGAACGCGCGCACAGCGACCAGGTTGAGGCACAGCACCAGCGCGAGGACGCAGGCGGCGGGCACCCACTTCGGGCATTCGGGGAACCACCACAGCACATAGGAGGTGACGGCGGACAGGTCGGCCATGCCGATCGTCACCCAGCAGGCCCAATACGTCCAGCCGGTGAAGAAGCCCATGCACGGGCCGCACATGTCTTCCACGCAGTCGCGGAAGGAATGGTATTTGAGGTCGGACAGCAGCATCTCGCCCATCGCCCGCATGACGAAATACAGGAAGAATCCGATGATGGCGTAGATGAAGATGATCGACGGCCCGGCGAGGTAAATCGTCTTGCCGGAGCCCATAAACAGGCCGGTGCCGATGGCTCCGCCGATGGCGATCATTTGGAGGTGGCGGTTACCTAAACCGCGCTTGAGTTCGTGGGGGTTGGTTTTGGACAATGCTCTGCTTTGATGCATTTTCGCTCCTTACTTCCACCTGGGGGATGGGCTTCCCACTTTAGCGGGCACAGCGGAAACGCCAGTGTCTCCGATATCGCATTCCACCCTTTGGCAGGCCGCCCGCTAATCGCGGACGGCCTGCGTAAACCCCCAGATGTGCGTGCCGCTTATGCGGCGAGCACCGAGTCGAGGCTGATTGCCTGATAGCCCCAGGCGTCTGCCACCGGCTGGTTGGTCAGCTGGCCGCGATAGGTGTTCAAGCCCTTGGCCAGCGCGGGATCGTCGTGCAGGGCCTTCTGCCAGCCCTTGTCGGCGATCTTCGTCACGTAGGACAGCGTGGCGTTGGTCAGCGCGTAGGTGCTGGTGTAGGGCACCGCGCCCGGCATGTTCGCCACGGCGTAGATGATGGCGTCGTGGATCGGGTAGGTCGGATCCTCGTGCGTGGTGGCGTGCGTGCCCTCGAAGCAGCCGCCCTGGTCGACGGCGATGTCCACGAACACCGTGCCCGGCTTGGCCTGGGCGATCATGGCGTCGGAGACGAGCTTCGGGGTGCGAGCGCCGGGAACCAGCACCGAGCCGATGACCAGGTCGGCGTCGGAGATGGCCTCTGCGATGGCGTGTTCGGTCGAATACATGGTCTTCACGTGGCCGGAGTACTCGGCGTCGATCTGCGCCAGGCGCTGCAGGTTGATGTCGAAAATGGTGACGTCCGAACGCAGGCCATAGGCGACGCGCGCGGCGTTCTGCCCGGCGGTACCGGCACCGATGACGACGACCTTGGCCGGGGCCACGGACGGAACGCCGGTGATCAGCTTCCCGTTGCCGCCGAACGGCTTCATCATGTGGTTCGAGCCGACCAGCGTGGATAGGCGGCCTGCGACCTCGCTCATCGGGGCGAGCAGCGGCAGGTAGCCGTCGGAGCACTGAACGGTCTCATAGGCGATGGCCGTCGTGCGGGACTTGAGTAGGGCGTCGGTCTGCTCCTTGTCGGCGGCTAGGTGCAGGTAGGTGAACACCACTTGGTCTTCGCGCAGGAACTGGTACTCGCTCTCGATCGGCTCCTTGACCTTGAGCAGCAGCTCGGCGGCCGCCCAGGTGTCGGCTGCGGTCGGAAGCATCTTGGCCCCGGCGTCGATGTAATCCTGATCCGAGATGCCGGAGCCGATGCCGGCCCCAGCCTCAATCATGATCTCGTGGCCGTGGCTGGAAAGTTGGTGGACGCCCGCCGGTGTGATGGCAACGCGGTTCTCTTGGGGCTTGATCTCCTTCGGAACACCTATCTTCATGGCTCTCCTTCGAGTAGTTGGGGGCTTATAGCCCTTTTAGCCCAATTTTCGCTTCGCTGGCTGAGCGGTTTGGCTGAGTTGGGCGTCATTGTCAAGGAATTTCTTCGGCGCGGGGTTTGGGTGAAAGAAACTTCACCGGCGCGGGCACGGTTTAGAAGTTTCTGCAGCGCAAACTAGACTGGGCTTGCCAGATAAGGCGCGGCCAAAGGATTGGTGGTGTGGATGAGCACCGAGGGTTTGGACGATATCGATCTCCAGATCGTCAAGTCTTTGTTGCGCGACGGCAGGATGCGCTCGCGTGCCATCGCCTCCGAGTGCGGAATCTCAGAATCGACGGCCCACAACCGGATCAACCGCCTGATCGATAAAGGGGTTATCAAGGGATTTCGCGCGGACGTCGACTTGGCTGTGCTCGGGCGTCCGATGCTGGCGAACATCTTGATCCGCTTTACGCAAAACGCCCGCAACCGGATGCTGCACTCGGCGAAGATCATCGCGAAGCAGCCGGGGGTAGAAGAGGTCTTGTTCTTGGCCGGTTCCTACGATCTGTCGGTGAAGCTCGCCTGCGAGGACTCGAACGCGCTGCGCGACTTCGTCGTCCGCCTCTCGGCCCACCCGGAGATCGCCAGCACGGAAACGTCGGTCGTCATGGAACGGATAGTGGGCGAGATCGTGGATTGACGGGAGTTGGTTGACCCTGTCATCTCTTTCCCCTACCCGCGCCATCGCCCGCTTTCCCTACCTTCTTCAGCCCGCACTTTCCCTACCCTCGTCATCCCGCGCTTTCCCTACCCTCGTCATCCCGCGCTTTCTCCACCTTCGTCATCCCGCGCGCAGTCGCGGGATCTCCCCCACTCTGACGCTGACACCCTCCCTCAACCCCGATCACGGGTCGTCGTAAGCACCCATTGGTATGACGTCGCCATAGACTTGCGGCCATGAACTGCCTGGTTGCTCTCGGGGGAGGGACGTCCCCGGTTATCAATGCTTCGCTGCTCGGCGTGATCTCGTCTTGGAAGGACGCCGGTCTTGGCCGGATCTTCGGCGCCTATCACGGCATTGAGGGTGTTTTGCTCGAACAGCTTGTCGATCTCACCGACCAGCCCGAGGGTGAGCTGGCGAAGCTGCGCCATACTCCGGCGTCGGGCTCCATTGGAACCTGCCGCTACAAGCTCGCTCCCGACTCTGAGGACTACGGGCGGATCGTCGACGTGCTCGCCGCGCACGAGGTGGGGTTGTTCGTCTATATCGGCGGCAACGATTCCATGGACACCGCCGATAAGGTGGCGCGCCTGGCCCGCTCCCGAGGTCTGGATCTCAACGTGGCGGGCGTTCCGAAGACGATCGACAACGATCTGGGCGACGAAGATCGCACCCTCATAGACCACACACCCGGTTACGGCTCGACGGCCCGCTACTGGGCGATGCTGATTCGCGAGCTCGAAGAGGAGAACCGGGGGATGATCTCTGAACCGGTCTCCGTGTTTCAGGCGATGGGCCGTCGAGCGGGTTTCATCACCGCGGCTGCCCGGCTGGGCGATCCAAACCGTGAGAGCCCCCTGCAGCTGTACTTCGCCGAAACCGGCATCGGCTTAGAACATCTCATCGACAACGTGGATCGGGAGGTAAGAACTCGAGGCCGCTGCATGGTGGTACTCACCGAGGGTTTCGACGTGGGCGATATCGGCGCGGCCCGCGACGGCTTCGGGCACGTGGAGTTCGGCGCCTCGGGAACCAGCGCGCAACAGGTCGTGGTGAACGCGCTCAACGCCCACGGGCTTCCGGCCAGGGGGCTGGCTACCGGGCAGCTGCCGGGGGTACTGCAGCGCATGACGAGCGTCTTTCGCTCCACGGTAGATGTGGAAGAGGCCTACGAGGTCGGGCGCAAGGGGGTTGAGGTTGGGTTAGGTCAGTCCGGGTTTATGGCGACGATCCTGCGCAAGCCCGGCCCTGACTACGGCGTTTACTATGACAAGGTTCCGCTGGAGGTGATCGCCAACTCCGAGCGGTTTTTGCCCGTCAGCTGGATTGCCCCCAGCGGCATCGACGTCACCGACGACTTCGTGGAGTACGCACAGCCGCTGATCGGCCAGGAGATGTACCCGATGCCGCTGGTCGGCGGCCTGCAGGACTTCGCCAGGTTGGAGCGAATCGAGGTCTCGCAAAAGCTGCCGGAGTATGTGCCGGTGAACTGGCGGGGATGAGTGGGGGCAGCAGGCCTCCTGAACTCGTCATCCCACGCGGGAGCGAAGCGAGGTCATGCTGCGCGAAGTCGCAGTACGCGGGATCTCCTCTGTATGTCCAAAATCGTCCATAGTAGATCCTGCGACTCCGCTTCGCTCCGCGCAGGATGACGAGTGGGGTACCCGTCTCTCCTCACTCTTCACACCCCTCGCCTCTCGCCTCTCGCCTCTCGCCTCTCGCCCCTCGCCCCCCAATCTTCTGTAATCGATTTCACGAGCCCTTCTTGCTCGTCTAGACTTTGCTTTGTCTGGCTCGCTGTTGACAGGCACGCGAGCCTGGCAGTAGGGTATTGAAACGATTCAATACTGTTGGATGACAGATTTCGCGAGGAGGCGAAATGTCTGAGGCTTATATGGCCGCTGTGGACTTGGGCGCGTCCAGCGGGCGCGTGATACTCGGCGTGCTCGGTTCAGGGAAGTTCGAGCTGCGCGAGATGAAGCGCTTCCCCAACGGCCCCACACAAATGGACGACGGCATCCACTGGGACGCCGAAACGCTATTCGCAAATATCAAAGACGGCATTCAGAAGGCCATCGATGCATCCGGCGGGGAACTGCGCTCGGTGGCCGTCGATACTTGGGGCGTCGACTACGGGCGATTTTCCGGCGGTCAGCTGCTGGAGCCGCCCTTCAATTACCGCGACGGACGAACTAACGGAATCCCCGAAAAATTCTTCCAGTCCTTCCCGCGCTCTCAGCTCTATGCCGAGGCCGGGCTGCAGGTGATGGACTTCAATACCATCTTCCAGTACGCCGCTTCCCAGGACATGGACTGGGCCGGGGTCGACCGGGTGTTGCTCATGCCTGACCTGTTCTCATATTGGCTGTGCGGCGCGGAAGTGGCCGAGGTCACCATCGCCTCGACGACCGGGCTTGTGAACCCCCGAACCCGCCAGTGGGCACCCAAGCTCACCGCCCACTTGGCCGATGAGTACGGGCTGCCGTTCCCCGGCGTCCTGCCCCGGCTTGTCGAACCGGGCACGATCCTAGGCAAGACTAAACCCGGGATGTTCAGCCAGCAGCTCGACGTCATCGCGGTCGGCGGACACGACACCGCCTCAGCGGTTGCCTCCGTTCCGGCATCCACAAGCAATTTCGCGTTCATCTCCTCGGGCACCTGGTCGCTGGTCGGTTTGGAGCTGCCCGAGCCGGTGCTCAGCGCCGAATCCGAAGCCGCCGATTTCACCAACGAGCTCGGCGTCGACGGCACAGTCAGGTATCTCAAGAACGTTATGGGCCTGTGGGTGCAAAACGAATGTATGCGCATATGGCGCGAGCAGGGCCGCGAACAGAACCTCATCGAGTTGCTGATCGAAGCCGCCAAGAGACCGGCGTTGGACGTCGTCGTAGATGTGACGGACGATCGGCTCCTGCCGCCGCAAGACATGCCCGCCACGTTGAAGCTCTTGGCCGCCGAGCACGGGCAGGTACTGGACGACGATCCGGTCGCCGTCACTCGCTGCGTGATGGACTCCCTGGCCCTGGCCTACCGCTCCACGATCACCCAGGCCGCCAAGCTGGCCGAGCGGCAGGTGGACGTGGTGCAGATCGTCGGCGGGGGGTCGCAAAACAAGCTGCTCACCCAGCTCACCGCCGAAGCTACAGGGCTGCCGGTCGTGGCCGGGCCAGTGGAGGGGACGGCGATGGGCAATCTGCTCGTCCAAGCCCGGGCGCTCGGGCTGCTGCAAGGCGATCTGCTGGCCCTGCGCGAAGTCGCCAAACGCTCGTCCGAACTCGTCGAATACGCCCCCGGCAAGCTGGATCTCCCGCAAGAACGCTGGGACGCAGCACTGGAACTCGTAAAAGGAAAGAAATGAAAATCGTCAACACCCACGTGCACATGCCGCCGAATTTCTCGGCCTTCGATACCGTCGCCGAGTGCGTGGAAGCCGCGATGGCCGAGGGGGCCGCCGCGATCGGCATCTCCAACTTCTACGATCAGTCCGTCTACCGCGTGTTCGCCGATCTGGCCGAGGCCGCGCACATCCTGCCGCTGTTCGGGCTGGAGTTCATCACGCTCGATCCGGAGCTCGAATCGCTGGGTATCAAGGTGAACGACCCGGCCAACCCCGGCCGCATGTACCTCACCGGCAAGGGCATTTCCCCGTTCATCGCCAAATCGGCCACCGCCGAGGCGACGGCTCGGGCCATCCGCGAGGGCAACGATGCGCGCGCCCGCCAGCAGATCGAGCAGGTCGCCGCCTGGTTCTCCGCCAACGGCTACGAGACCGGCATAACCGCAGGAACGATTGCCAAACAGGTGGCCCTGCGCGGGGACGTCCCCGTCGAATGGGTCTCCATTCAAGAGCGCCACATCGCGCGTGCGTTCGAAGAATGGGTGAGCGCGCTGCCCGAAGGCGAGCGCATCCGCGCGCTGGAGGCCGTCTTCGGCGGCCCCGCCAAATCGCCTGATAACCCGGTGTCACTGCAGGGAGAAATCCGCTCGCGGCTGCTCAAGGCCGGAACCCCCGGCTTCGTGCCCGAGGTGCCGCTCAGCTTCGACACCGCCTACCAGTACATCCTGGAGATGAAGGGCATCCCCGTCTATCCGACGCTGGCCGACGGTGTGCTGCCCGTCTGCCAGTACGAAACGCCGCCCGCCGAGCTGGCCCAGAAGCTGCTTGACAAGGGCATTTATGCCGCCGAGATCATTCCGATCCGCAACACTCGGGCCGTCACCGACGAGTACGTAAAGGCGTTCACAGAGGCCGGGTTGGTCGTCATGGCGGGCACCGAGCACAACACGCTGGATCGCATCCCGTTCGACCCTGCCTGCGTCGATGGCCCGCTCAGTGATTACGCGAGAGCCGAGTTTTACAAGGGGACGTGCGTGGTCGCGGCCCACCAGCAGCGCATCGCCGAGGGGCGGCCCGGGTTCGTCGATGCCGAAGGGAATCGCACTGCCGCACCCGTGGCGTCGTTTATCGAGCTCGGCAAGGAACTTATCGAAAACCCAGCAAGTCGAAAGGTGGTGGCATGAGCCACGCAGCTGAAATCATCGAGGTGGCCAACCGCTTCGGCGCCGACCTCGAATACACCCGCGCGGGCGGCGGCAACTGCTCGTATAAGCAAGACGGCGTTCTGTATATCAAGCCCAGCGGGGTTTCGATGGCATCGCTGACCGAGGCCGATCTGGTGCCGCTCAAGCTCGACGTCCTCATGGATGCGTTGTACTCGGATAAGCCTGTTGACGGCGATCCGGTTCGCGTTGCCGCCCAGGCCGCGCAGCTGGGCAACTATGAGCGACGGCCGTCGGTGGAGATTCTCTTCCATGCTCTGATGCCCGAGACCCTGGTTTTCCACACACACCCGCTGGTCGCCAACGCCCTCACCTGCAACGCCGACGCCGAGGAGCTCACCGAAAAACTGTTCGGTGACAAGGCGGTTTACGTGCCTTACACCGACCCCGGGGTTCCGCTCGCCCGCGAGGTCGACGCCCGGCGCAAGGCCTTCACCGCGCGCACCGGCCTGGCCGCGCCCCCGATCACGTTCCTGGGCAACCACGGGTTCATCGTCGCCGGGGAGACCGGCGCCGAGGTGTCCGAGCGCGTCGAATGGCTGACGGCCGTGATCCAGGGGGCGATTGATTCCGCGCCCGCCGCTGCGTCCGAGGGCGATGCGCAGAATGTCGACGACCTGATCCTCGCGCTCGCGCCGACCCTGCGCGGGCTGCTCGGCGATACCGCGCTCCCGATCGTCACCTCGGATTCGAGCGCGTTCGTCCAAGCTAACGCGACCGCCGACAACGCCATCGTCGCCCAAGGCCCGCTCATCCCAGACCAGATCGTCTACGCGGGCTCGCTGCCGCTCGTCGTCGAAGATTCCGATCCCGAGAAGGCAAAACAAGCTCTCGGTGCATATAAAGAGGCCAACGGCGTCAACCCGAACGTGGTCGTCGTACCAGGAAAAGTAGTGTTCGGGGTTGGGGCGAGCCTGGCCGCGGCCCAAACCGCCCTCGGGACCTTCACCGATTCGCTGCGGGTGGCGCGCGACGCCAACGCCATCGGTTCCGTGCGCACCCTCACCGCCGAGCAGCGGCATTTCATCGAGCATTGGGAATCCGAGTCCTACCGCAAGAAGATCAACGCATCGGCCCACACTGGGCGGCTGGATGGCAAGGTCGTGCTGATCACCGGGGCCGCGCAGGGATTCGGGCTGGGGATAACCGAAGAGGTCATCTCCGAAGGGGCCACGGTCGTCCTCGCTGATCTCAACTTTGAGCTGGCTGAGGCGAACGCCGAGCGGCTGGCCGGTCAGCACGGGCAGGGCCGGGCGCTGGCCGTCAAGGTGAACGTTTCCGACGAAGAATCCCAAGCCGAGGCCATTACCCAGGTGGTGAAGGCGCTGGGCGGGGTCGACGTCTTCATCTCGAACGCCGGAATCGCGCGGGCCGGATCGGTGTACGAGCAGACCGCGCAGATTTTCGATCTGGTGACGTCGGTCAACTACAAGGGATATTTCCTGGGGGTGAAGGCCGTCGCCCCGATCATGCGGGCCCAGCACCGGGCTAACCCGGGCGTGTGGCTGGACATCATCGAGATCAACTCGAAGTCCGGCCTGGAGGGCTCGAAGCGCAACTTCGCCTACTCAGGCTCGAAGTTCGGCGGCATCGGCCTCACGCAGTCTTTCGCGCTCGAACTGGTCGAGGACGGCATCAAGGTCAACGCCATCTGCCCCGGCAACTATCTCGACGGGCCGCTGTGGTCCGATCCCGAGCGCGGGCTGTTCGTGCAATACCTGAACGCCGGGAAGGTCCCCGGCGCCAAGACCGTCCAAGACGTGCGCGACTACTACGAATCCAAGGTTCCCATTGGCCGCGGCTGCCTGCCGTCCGACCTTGCCAAGGCCGTGTACTACATCGTCGACCAGGCCTACGAGACGGGCCAAGCCGTGCCCGTCACCGGCGGCCAGAACATGCTCAACTAACTCAACTGAGGAGAGAAATGACATTCCCAGCAACCATCAAGGCCGTCCAGTTCGTCGGCAAGGATCAGATCGTCATCAACGACGCCAAACCCCTGCCCGAGCTTCAGCCTCACGAAATCCTGCTTCAGCCCGAGGCCTGCGGCATCTGCTTTTCCGATACCAAGCTGCTCCACGCGTTCGAGGATCACCCGCGCAAATCCGAGGTTGTGTCCGTGAGCGTTTGCCCCGAATCGGCCTCCCACAAGTCCTTCGACCCTACGGTCGACGAAGCCGAGCTGCTCGCCGAGGTGGCCGCGATCCCGTCGTACAAGCCGAATATGAGCGCGACCGTGCCCGGGCACGAGCCGGTGGCGCGGATCGTCGCCGTCGGTTCTGCGGTGGAGCGCCATGAGGTCGGCGAGCGCGTGCTGGTTCAGACCGATTACCGCCACCTGCCGACCGCCCGCTCGAACGCCGCATTCGGCTACAACTTCGAGGGGGCCTTGCAAGAATACGTGATCGTCGACGAGCGGGTCGTCATCGATCCCATGAGCGGCGAGCGCTTCCTCATTCCGGTTTCCGACGAGCCGACCGCCTCTCAGGTGGCGCTCATCGAGCCGTGGGCGTGCGTCGAGGCCGCGTACGCCTGGGGCGAGCGGCAGGTTATCGAGACGGACGGACGCACGCTGGTCGTCGCCGATCCCGGGCATCTGGTGGCTGGGTTACTTGAGATTTTGGGTGACTCGCAGCCGGACGTCGTACAGCTGTTGGGTGAGCCCGGAGAACTGGCCGGATACGAGGGCCTGGTTCAGCTGGGCGCAAAACACGAAGTGGAGGGCGATTTTTCGGACATTATCTACTTCGGTGCTGACCCCGATCAGATCGAGTGGTTGGGTTCGATCCTCGCTCCGAAGGGCATCCTGAACGTGGTGACGGGCGGGGTCGAGATTTCCCGCGACGTTTCGGTCGACGTCGGGCGTGTGCACTACGACCTGATTCGTTTCATCGGGACGAACGGGCACCTGGCCTCGGAGGCGTACAAGCGCATCCCGGAGCTATGCGAGCTTAAAGAGGGCGACAAGGTCGCGATCGTGGGAGCCGCCGGGCCGATGGGGCTGATGCACACCATGCGCACGGCGGTCAGCGGCGTGGCGGGCGTCTCCATGGATGCCGTCGACGTCGACGATGCGCGCTTGGCGCACCTGGCTGAGGCCGTCGGGCCGTTCGCGGCCAAGAACGGAGTGCCCGCGACCTTCCGCAACTCGAAGACCGAGCCGCTGGAACCGGGCTATGACTACGTATCTTTGATGGTTCCGGCCCCCGTGCTGCTCTCGCAGGCCATCGGCCTGGCCGGGGACAATGCGGTGGTGAACGCGTTCGCGGGTTTTGCCGTCGGCACCCAGGCGGAGGTCGACTACAACGCGATCGCAGCCCGCGGGGTTTACCTGTGCGGGACGTCGGGCTCGCGCATCCAGGACATGAAGACGATGCTGGCCAAGGTCGAAGCCGGGGTGTTGGACACCAATGTCTCGCTGTGGGCCGTCACCGGCTTCGCGGGCTTCCAGGACGCCATCAACGCCGTCATCGACCGCACGAGCGGCGGCAAGATCATGGTCTACCCGTCTGTTCCCGAGCTTGGCCTGACTCCGCTGGATAAGCTGGCCGAGACGCTGCCCGAGGTGGCCGCCAAGCTCGACAACGGTCGCTGGACGAAGGCGGCGGAGCAGGCGCTGCTGGGCCGCTGAGCCATTGCAACTTTTTGCCTACACCGAGTAACCTACCCTTCAGCGCTGAAGTATCCCAGCACGGAGGCGCTGGAGGGGAACCTTGGCTGACTTGGAAGGCCGCAAACCTGGCACGCTCATGGCACGCGTTTACAAGGCCATGTTCATCGTGCGCGTGGTCTGCGCGGCCCTGCTCGTCATCGAAAACATCGCCGAGCTGGATTTCGGCTTCGATCTGTGGATCGCGGTGCTCGCCCTCGGGCTCTCCATCTACGGCTACATCAACTCGCGCGACGACCGCACGTGGACATGGATCGCCAGAACCCTGCTGGTGATCCATGTCCTGGTCGGTGCCATGGTGTACATCGCTAATCCGGAATCCGCAGTTTCACCGTCTTACTTCATGGTCACCGTGATGGCCCTCGGCGGCTCGCTGCTGCCGCTGCAGTGGATCGCGCTGGTGGCTTCAGATCTGCTTGTCGCGGTCGGGTTCGTGCTCGAACCCAGCCGCCCAAACGACCTCCACACCTACGCCCAGGTTTTCTCCGTGCTCGTGTTCTCCGTGGCCGGGTTCTACGTGGGCCGGCGGATGGTGTCCATCATCTCCCAGAACCAACACCAGTGGGGGCGGTTCGTAAAGATTCGCGAACAACGCTCGCTCGCCGAGGAACGGCTGCGGGCCACCTCCCGGATGCATGACACCGTCTCCAAAGAGGTGATGGGCTCGCTGATGCTCTCTCAGGAGCTCGACGCCAAACTACAAGACACCCCATACGCCGAAGAATCCGCCCAGCTGGTCGCCGGGCTGGAGAAGGCCCAGTTCGAATCCAGGCAGCTGCTCTTGGATCTGCGCGGGCGCGTCGACCCTTCGCTGGAGGAGGGCTTCGAGCAGGGGTTCGCCCGGCTCAAGCGGCAATATCCGTTCGAGATCGAGGTGGACACCGACCCCGAGTCGATGGCCTATCTTTCCGATTTCGAGCTGCAGATCGTGCGGGTGGTGAGCGAGCTGGTCGAAAACGTGCACAGGCACGCGCACGCGACCAAGGTCGTCATCGTTATGAAGCGCGAATTCGGCGGGGCCTACATTTCCGTATCTGACAACGGCATCGGGATGCAGGGCGTCGATCTGGAGAAGAAGTGGGAGGACGGCCACTTCGGCATCCGGGGAATTCAGGAGGCGGTCTGGGCCAGGGGCGGGCGCTTCGAGGTCAAGACCGGGCCGGACGGAACCACGATAGAGATACATTTTCAAGTGCTTAGGGGGGCGTTCAATTGAAAATCTTGTTGGTTGACGACAACGCGACGATCCGCGCCGGGCTCCACTCAAAGCTCAAGCGGCTGGGGGTTGAGGGTGTAGTGGAGGCCGCCGATGGCGTCGAAGCGCTGGAGACGCTGGATAAACAGGCGTTTGACTTGGTGCTTTGCGATATGCGGATGCCGCGCTTGGACGGCCTGGGAGTGCTGCGCGAGGTCGTCGGCACCCCGGTGGTGATGCTTTCCAACTACGAAGACGAAGCGACGATCCAACTGGCGATGAACGCCGGCGCCGCGGGCTTCCTGTCCTACGGCGAGTTCTCGGACGCCAAGCTGCGGGAGATTCTGGAACTGGTGCCGGTCAGCTAATCCTCTGTTACCTTTCACCCGCCCAGAAGTAGTTACGGTTGTAGCTATGAAGGGACGTGAGATGTCTGCTGAGCCGCAACTCGCGGCCGTCGAACCGCTGCCGGTTCGCACGGAGGCCGACGCCACCCACCGCGCTGTGGAGCGCTACGGGCAGATGGTGTTTGGCGTCGCGCTTACGCACACGCGCAATCGGGGGGATGCCGACGACGTCTTCCAAGAGGTGTTCTTGGCCTACCACCGGCGTCAGCCCATGTTCAACGACGACGAACACGAAAAAGCCTGGCTGCTCAACGCCACGCTGAAGCTGGCCAAGAAGGCGAACTCGACCTCTTGGCGCACCCGGGTGGTTCCGATCTCGGACGACGTGGAGGTGCCGCAGGACAGCTTCGAATTTGCGACGGACGAACAACAGCGGGTCTTCGCCGCGCTCAGTTCCCTGCCCGAGAACTATCGGACGGTGCTGCACTTGTTCTATTTCGAGGATCAGTCGGTCAAGCAAATCTCCGAGATGTTGGGAATCTCGGAGGCGGCCGCCAAGATGCGGCTGAGCAGAGGCCGGGCCCTAATGCGGGAAAACGGAGGGTTGGATGATGAATGACATTTTCAAGCAATTGCACGATCAGATGAAGCCGAGGCAGGAGCTGCTCGATCAGCTCGACGCCAAACTCAAGAAAGCCGACGAAGTGCCGGTTCACAAGGGCAAGGCCAGGGAGGTTTTCTCCGGGCTGCTCGCCGCCGCCTGTTTCGCGCTGCTGGCCGGTGTGGTGATCATCTCGCAGCCGACCGCCCGCACCGTTTCACAGGCGCCAAGCGAGGGCGAGGTGGTTGCGGTTCAGGCCGCCCCGGCGGCTGACTACGCCGAGCTGTATTCGTCGGTGAAGTCGATCTGGGATCAGGCCCATCGGAACAGCGGTTGGGCAGCGCCCGAAGGCGCCCCCCAAGCCATGCCCGCCGGGGCGGCAAGCAGCGAAGTCGGCGTCCTCTATTCCGGAACCAACGTCCAGGTCGAGGGCATCGACGAGGGCGACATCGTCAAGACCGACGGCAAGACCATCTTCGTCGTCAAGGATCAACAGGTGTTGGCCGTCAGCGCTGAGGGTGCGGACTCGAAGCTGCTCTCGACCATTTCCGTCGCGGATGATGCCAAGATCGGCGACGGCAAGCGCCTGGGCGATGTGCAGGAAATGATGTTGGCGGGGAACCGGTTGGTGGTCGTCGCCTCTGTGTACAACCCCACGGACTTCTACGAAGGCGAAAACGGCAACGCTCAACAGGACTACGAGGTGGCCGAAACCCGTGCCTACCTCTATGACATTTCCGCCCCTAACAACCCGAAATACGTGAGTGAGTTCGGCCAATCGGGCAGCTACAAGACCACGCGGCTGCTGGGCAACACGCTCTACCTCGTCACCGAATACGTGATTGGCGAAGAACCAGTGGAGGCCGTGCCGGAAAGCTTTGTGCCGCAGGTTTCTACCGGCGGGACGTCGTCGCTTATGGATGCGGCCAAGTGCCAGGTGGCACCCGAGGCCGATCAGACGGCCTACTCCGTCACCACCGGGATCGACCTCACTAGCGCCAAGCGCACCGGCGAGCTTTCCGTGCTGGGCGGTGCGGAGACCGTCTACATGTCTGAGACGAACCTGTACCTGGCCAAGACCGATTGGAATTACACGGCGACGACCGAGGCTACCAACGTCCAGCTGGCCCGCATCTCGCTAAACGGCGGGGTCCCGAAGCTCGAAGCCCAGGCCAAGATTCCGGGCTACTTGCTCAATCAGTTCGCGCTGGACGAGTACGAGGGCTACCTGCGGGTGGCTACCACCACCGTCGGGAACGACGTCCAGCTCACCATTCTCGATTCGTCACTTTCCAAGGTGGGACAGATCAAGAGGATCGCCAAAGACGAGGCACTGCAGTCCGTGCGCTTCATGGGGGCTGTCGGCTACGCGGTTTCCTTCAAGCAAACCGATCCGCTGTTCGCCCTTGACCTGGCCAATCCGGCCAAGCCCAAGGTGATCTCCGAGCTCAAGCTCCCCGGCTTCTCCTCCTACCTGCACCCGTGGGGCGACGGGCTGCTGCTGGGCCTGGGATTCCCCGGGGACGAGAACGGCACGACGCAAGGGATCAAGCTCTCCATGTTCGACGTCAGTGATCCGGCTTCCATGAAAGAGATCGCTCAGAAGGTGATCAAGGCGGATTACTCCCCGGCAACCGACGATCACAAGGCAATATATGTGGACGTCGAGCGCTCGTTGATTGGATTCGCCGCGGGCAGCTATGGCTACTACGAGGGCGATGACACCGCGAGCGAAGACTATCTGGTCTACAGCTACGCGGACGGAAAGTTCAAGAAGGTCGGCGAGGTGGACTTGGCAGACATCGGCGAGACCGGGCAGGTTCGCGGGCTGCAGATCGGCGACGGCTTCTACGTGGCCGGGCCCAAGCAGGTCGGGGTTTACACGCTCGACGGACTTAGGGAAGTCGGGGCCGTGGGGTTGGGCTAGTCCCGACCTCGCGCTGCGGCCTGCTTCACCAAACGGGCACAGACCTCTCCGAAGTCCAATCCTGCGGCTTCGACGGCCATGGGCATGAGCGAGGTTTCCGTCATTCCCGGGGCCGAGTTGATCTCGATGAAGACCGGGGTGCCGTCGGGCCGGATGATGGCGTCGGTGCGGCTCAAGTCCCGCAGACCCAGGATGCGGTGGGCGGAGAGCGCCAGCTCCGCGACCGCCTGGGCCGCCGCGTCCGAGATGTCGGCCGGAGTGGTGAACTTGGTTTCCCCGGCGGTGTAGCGGGCGGTGTAGTCGTAGAAGCCCGAGACCGGGTCGATCTGGACTGCGGGCAGGGCCTGTAGTTGGCCGTCGAGCTCGAGGACGGAAACCGCAACCTCTGTGCCTTCGACGTACTCTTCGACGATGTTCACATCGCCGTAGGCGAAGGCACCCACCATGGCCTGTGGGAGTTCGGAGAGCTTGTCCACGCGCGTCGCCCCTAGTGAGGAGCCCGAGCGGACGGGTTTGACCATCATCGGGAAGCCGATGTACTCGGCCAGGGCCTTGACCAGGTGCCCGGCCCCCAGCTCGGTGAACATGTCATGCGGCAGGACGGCCGAACGCGGCGTCGTCAGCCCGGCTTCGGAAACCAGCGGCCCGGCGATCGCCTTGTTGAACGCCCGCCGGCAAACCGAGGGGCGGGAGCCGACGTAGGGGACGCCGAGCAGTTTCAGCGCCTGCTGGAGGCCGCCGTCCTCGCCGACGCCGCCGTGGAGCGTCGGGAAAACTACCGGATCGTCGATGGATTTGAGAGTGTCAACCAAGGTGGCGGTGACGTCGGATTCGATGACGTCCAACCCCGCCGACTTCAGCGCTTGGGCCACGCGGCGGCCCGAGTGCAGCGAAACCTCGCGTTCGTGGGAAAGCCCACCGGCTAGGACAACGACTTTCATGCTCACTCCTAGAGAATATCGGGCGCGGGGCCCTGGCCGTGCTGATCTTTGCCCGTCAGCGGGGCTTGTTCGGGCGATGTCTGCCCGTCTTCCAGTGCGTCGAGGCCGAAGGTGGCGCGCATGGCCAGCTCGGCCTTGATGACGTCGCCAAGCCGACGTGTTCCCTCGAAAATGCGCTCTGGCGTGGGGAAACAGTAGGACAGGCGCATGTAGCGCGAGCCGAAGCCGTCGGCATAGAACGCCGGGCCCGGCACGTAGGCGACCTTCGCGGTGACGGCCCTGGGCAGCATCGCCTGCGAATCCAGGCCCTGCGGCAGCTGGGCCCAGACGAAGAAGCCGCCCGCCGGGTGCGTCCAGGTCATGCCCTCGGGCATGTGCTTGGCCAGGCCGTCCTCCATCGCGTCGCGGCGGGCGCGGTACATGTCGTTGAATTCGACGATCTGGGAACGCCAATCGAAGGTGTCGAAGTAGGTCTTGACAAGGAATTGCGAGAACACCGAGGGGCAGAGCGTGGCCGCCTCCTGGGTGAGCACCAGTTTTTCGCGCACCGCCGGGGGAGCGACGATCCAGCCCAGCCGCACCCCGGGGGAGAAGATCTTCGAGAAGGAGCCCAGGTAGATGATTTGGTCGGATTCGAGCGAGCGCAGCGCGGGCTTGGGTGTGCCGTCGATGGTGAGCAGGCCGTAGGGGTTGTCTTCGAGGATGAGAAGGTGTTCCTTTTCGGCGAACTCGACCAGTTCCCGTCGGCGCTCCATGGTCTGGGTGATGCCCGACGGATTCTGGAAGTTGGGGATCGTGTACAGGAACTTGGCCGTTTTCCCTTGTGCGCGCACGGTTGCGAGCGCCTGATCGAGGGCGGCCATCGAGATTCCGTCGCCGTCCATCTCCACATGGACGATCTGCGCCTGGTACGCGGCGAACGTGGAAAGGGCGCCCACGTACGTCGGGGCTTCGGTCAAGATGACGTCGCCGGGATCGATGAACACGCGGGTGAGGATGTCGAGGCCCTGGGTCGAGCCAGCGCACATGACGACGTCGTCGGGATTCGCGTTGACGCCCTCCAGCGCCATGATCTCGCAGGTCAGCTCGCGGATGAACGCCTCACCCTGGCCCGAGCCGTACTGCAGGGCCTGGGTTCCGTGGTCGGCAATCAGTTTGGCCGCCGCCTCCCCGAGGGCGGCGCGCGGCAGGTCTTCGATATTGGGCATCCCGCCGGCCAGCGAGACGACCTCAGGCCGGTTAGCTACGGCAAACAGCGAACGCACAGCGGATACTTGCAGCCCGTTGGTTCGGGCAGCGTAACTATCCAGGTACCGGTCCAGCCGTGTCTCATGCCGCTCAAGACTCACGCGGGTCAGGCTATCACTTGGGCCGATGCCCCGATTTTGGGTGGACGGTCGTGGTTGGGTTTGGCGAGGATGTGGTAGGAGAGGCTATCTGCGCAGTTCGTGCGGCAGGGCGAAGGCCAGGGATTCTTTCACCAGCTCCGTTTCCTCGGCCTGGGGGAAGCCGAGCTCTTGCAGCTTCGACAGCACCCCTTGAACCAGGTCATCGGGGACGGACGCGCCCGAGGTGACCCCGACCGTCTGTACTTCTTCAAGCCAGGCGGGATCTATGCCGCCGGCGTCGTCGACTAGGTGGGCGGCCTTCGCTCCCGAGGCCAGGGCGACCTCGACCAGCCGAACCGAGTTCGATGAGTTGGGCGAACCGACCACGATCACCAGATCTGATTGGGAGGCGATCTCGTTGACGGCCCGCTGCCGGTTGGAGGTGGCGTAGCAGATGTCGTCCTTGGGAGGGTTGACCAGGTGCGGGAAGCGCTCCTTCAGGCGGCTCACGGTTTCGTCTGTTTCTGCTAGCGAGAGCGTGGTTTGGCTCAGCCACGCGACGTCCGATTCCGGGTCGAGCGTGAGCGAATCCACATCTGAGGGGTGCTGGATGAGTTCGATGGCATCCGGGGCCTCGCCCGTCGTACCCTCAACTTCTTCGTGGCCGGCGTGGCCGATGAGCAGGATCTTCAGCCCTTGGGCGGCGAAGCGCTTGGCTTCCTTGTGTACCTTGTTGACCAGCGGGCAGGTGGCGTCGATGGCGTGCAGGCCGCGCTCTTCGGCCTCTTTTCTAACCGCGGGCGAGACTCCGTGCGCGGAAAACACGACGGTGGCCCCGGCGGGTACCTCGGAGAGCTCCTCGACGAACACGGCACCTTGTTTTTGCAGCCGCTCAACCACGTGCTTGTTGTGCACGATCTGCTTGCGCACGTAGATCGGCGCCCCGAAGCGCTCAAGCGCCTGCTCGACGGTCACCACGGCACGCTCAACCCCGGCGCAGTACCCGCGCGGGGCGGCAAGAAGCACACGTTTCGGCACGTGGGCAAGTGTAGTCACGCGTACTAATAGCCCGGCTTTCATCACCGCGAGGCATTAACCGAGCCCAACCTACGTAAACGCTTACGTTTTCGTCGGTTGTGTGGCAGAGTAGGGGTATGGCTGTTTCGATCGAAGATGTCGCGCGCAAAGCCGGGGTGTCTACTGCCACTGTTTCTCGAACCCTGCGCGGTCTCGACGGCGTCGGCGAGGAGACGCGAAAGCGCGTCCAGGCCATCGTCAAGGAGCTGCGCTACGTCCCGTCGGTCGCGGCATCCAACCTTGCCAGGGGATCGACGCGAACCATCGGCGTCGTCGCACCCTCCGTCTCGCGCTGGTTCTTCGGTGCCGTCATTGAGGGGGCGGGGACGGTGTTCGCCCAGCGCGGCTACGACGCCATCTTGTGCGCGCTGCCCGACAAGAACCCCCCGCGTGCGCTCTTCCACGCCGACTCGTTGCGCAACCGCGTCGACGGCGTGCTCATCGCTTCTACCTACTTCAATGCCTATGAGGTCGACGAACTTCGCTCGCTGGATCTGCCCGCAGTCTTTATTTCCGTGGCCCAGCCGGGCTTTTGCCACGTGGGAATCGACAATCAGGCGGCGGCGACGAAGGCCGTCGAACATTTGATTGAACTCGGCCACCGAACCATCGGGCACATCTCCGGCAGACCCGAGTATTCCGCGCGCTACATTCCCTCCGCCGCCAGAACGGAGAGCTACCGCCAGACCCTCGCCGAGCACGGGCTGGAGGTGCACGACACCCTCGAAGCTCCCTCCGATCTCACCGCCGCCTCGGGTTACCACGCGGCGATGGAGCTGCTGGAACGCCGCCCCGACGTCACTGCAATCTTCGCCGTCTCCGACGAGGTGGGCATGGGCGTCATGCAGGCGCTGAAGGAAAAGGGCCTTGTTGCGGGCCGGGACGTCTCGGTAGCGAGCATCGACGGCCACGACCTTGACGACGCCGCCGGGCTAACCAGCGTCGACCAGCATGTGTACAAACAAGGGATTGCGGGGGCGACGCTGCTGCTCGACCAGATTGACACACAGACTGCCCCGCAGTCCATCATCCTCGATACCGATTTGGTGGTGCGCTCCTCGACGGGGCTGCTAGATTCAGCCTCGTGAAGTACCGCTATCTTGGAAATTCAGGGTTGAAGATCACCGAGCTGGTCTATGGAAACTGGCTCACCCACGGCTCGCAGGTCGAAAAGGACACCGCGCTGGAGTGCATCAAAGCCGCTCTCGACGCCGGAATCACCTCCTTCGACACTGCCGACGTCTACGCCAACGGCGAGGCCGAACGCATCCTTGGCAAGGGGCTTAAGGGCCTGCGCCGCGAGGGGCTGGAGGTTTTCACCAAGGTCTACTGGCCGGTCGGGGAGAAAGGGCCCAATGACGTCGGCCTTTCGCGTAAGCACATCATGGAGGGCATCGACGGTTCGCTGCGGCGTCTGAAGATGGATTACGTCGACGTCTACCAGGCTCACCGCTACGACACCGAAACCCCGCTGGAGGAGACGATGAACGCCTTCGCCGACGTGGTGCACTCCGGCAAGGCCCTCTACATCGGCGTCTCCGAGTGGAGCGCCGACCAGATCCGCGCCGGCGTCGCCTACGCGCGCGACCTGGGCATCCAGCTGATCTCCTCCCAGCCGCAGTACAACATGCTGTGGCGGGTGATCGAGCCCTGGGTTCAGCCCACCTGTGAGGAGCTCGGCGTGACACAAATCTGCTGGTCACCCATTGCGCAAGGGGTTTTGACGGGCAAGTACCTGCCGGGCCAGCGTCCGCCGAAGGGATCCCGTGCGACGGACGAACACGGCGGCGCCTCGACGATCAAGAGCTACCTGCGCGACGACGTCATCACCCGCGTGCAAAAGCTCCGCCCGATCGCCGACGAGGTGGGCCTGTCCCTGGCGCAGCTCGCGGTCGCCTGGGTACTGCAAAACCCGAACGTCTCGGCCGCCATCATCGGCGCGTCCCGCCCCGAGCAGATCACCGAAAACGTCGGTGCCTCAGGTGCGGTAATCCCGCCCGAGCTGATGGCCAAGATCGACGAGGTTCTAGGCGACGCCGTAGTGCGCGACCCGATGAAGACAATCGAGCGCGCGCCGAAGGTTCGTCCGGCGTAGGCAAGACGAAAGGTGGCCGGGTACCCGCAATCCCGAGTACCCGGTCGTACCCCACTCACTTGAACGTGTTATCGGGCTTCGGTCGCCACGCGCTCGGTAGGCTTGGGCAAGGAGGTTGGCTATGAAAGAGTTGCCGCTCGGGATTCAGACGTTCGCTGAGGTGCGCGACGGCTACGTGTACGCCGACAAGACTGGTTACGTTCAGCAGCTGGCCGAGGACGGCAAATACTTCTTCCTCTCCCGCCCCCGCAGGTTCGGTAAGTCGTTGTTCGTCGACACCCTTAATGAGGCGTGGGAAGGGAACCGGGAACTGTTCGAGGGGCTGGCGCTAGCTGAGACGGACTTCTCGTTCGAGCCGCATCCGGTGGTGCGGCTGGATATGTCGACGGTCGATATAAGTTCTCCTGCCCGGCTTGAGGAGGATTTGCTCTCGAATCTCGCAGATAGGGCTGCCGCCGATGGTCTTGTGATAGAGGATAAGCTTGTGATCGGGTACTTTCGTTCCTTGATTCTTGGGCTGTCCCGCAAGTATTCGAAGCGGGTGGTGGTGTTGATCGATGAGTATGACAAGCCGATCATCGAGTACATCAATGACAAGCCGCGGGCTGAGGCAAACCGGGCGGTACTGCGCGGGTTGTATGGTGTGTTGAAGGGCCTAGATGCTCACCTGAAGTTCGTGTTCTTGACAGGTGTATCAAAGTTCACCCGTCTGTCCTTGTTTTCAGTGTTGAACAATCTGACTGACATCACCTTGGTTCCGGATTATGCGAATATTTGCGGCATAACCGAGCCAGAGTTCGACGATCTGTTCTCCGAGCATCTTGCGGCGGCACTCGCTCGGGGCAACTCGGGCGAGAAGAGTATGGCGGGGCTTCGTCAAAAGGTGTTCGACTGGTACGACGGCTACTCGTGGGATGGGAAGAGTAGCGTTTTCAATCCGTTCTCGTTGCTGAGCTTCTTCCAGTTCGGAGTGTTCAGCCCGTACTGGTATTCGTCGGGTACACCGTCGTTTCTGATGAAGACGTTGAAGGGCCGACCGCGGGTGTTCCTCGACGTCCAAGACGAGCCCATCTCGACGCTTGACCTTGACTCTCACGAGATTGAGGACGCCCCGCCAGCATCGTTGCTGTTCCAAACCGGTTTTCTGACGGTGAAGAACGTCGACTACATGATGACCCCGCCGGTGTATCAGGTGGGTTTCCCGAACCTGGAAGTGTCGACGTCCTTTGCTAAGAGTTTCATGCTAGACGGCCTGGGTGTGCCGGACGCAGACAACCGGGCTCTCAAGCTAGTGAAATCCCTCATGGCTGGCGATGCGGGCGCCTTGGAGGACGCACTTGCTGGGCTGTTCGCGTCGATCCCATACAACTTGCACCAGGGCAACGAGGCTTACTATCACTCGCTGTTCTTGGCTTTCATGCAGTCGATCGGTCTTAGGGTTGAGGGTGAGGCTGCGGTCTCGGGTGGCGAGGCCGACGGCATGCTGGACATGCCGACTGGTCATTCGTACGTGATCGAACTCAAGTACTCCAAGGACGACGAAGCGGATCTAGATGCGCTGGCAACCAAGGCCTTGAACCAGATCAAGGCGAAGGGCTACGCCGACCGCTACAAGGGCACGGACAGGAGCGTTCACCTCATAGGCGTCGCGGCCTCCGGCAAGGGGAATGTCAAGGTAGTCGTCGGGGCTTAGCCCTTAGATTGCGGGCGTCGAAGCGTTGTCGCCGTAGAAGACTATTCCGGCTTCCAAGTTCTTCCGATACTGGCATTTGCGTGAATAAAGCAAGTTGTCATGTAAACAGCGCCGTGCATCAGAGCACTCAGCGTAGAGCGAACAGCACCCGAAAGCGTCACCAGTCGACGAATAGTTGCGATAGCGGAGCTCAATTACCTCTCGCACCCAGGCGTAGAACGGGTCGTCCATCTGGTTAAGGGTAAGTGTGATGGTGTCTCTGGAGCCGTTGGATTGGACATCACCTTGATAGCCAGGTAGTGGAAGCTCGTGCCAGGATTCGTACACCGATACTTGGGCGGCTGCGGGTCTAAAGTCAAACCTGAAGAGAAGCTTCTCCTGAGAACCCAGCTGGAATGTGGCGGACGCCGGGTAGTGTTCTTCGACGAACAACACTATCGTGCTGGCGAGCTGACCCTTGAGGAAAGCTGCGGTGTCAGACTTGCTTCGCAGGGGACGCTCGCGGAGTAATACTTGGCCTTCTTTAAGCCCGCTGGCTTCGAGGAAATCCTGGACGATTGTCGCTACACGGGCCTCGACGGTTGCCTTGACTTGGGGCAGAGATCCCTCATGGGTGACGTCCGCTGCGCCGCCTACGCACTCACATTCTTCGGGTTGCGTCATGACCGCATTCTAGGACTCCAAGATGCCAGCCAGCGAGCCGCTATTATTTGTGGCAACCGTGATGGTCTATGGGGATAGACCATGATCTCAGTTCACGGAGCTCAATGATAGGAGTGCGATGGCCCGGAATTCGTTTCTTGTCTTCGACGTGGAGACGCCGAACCGTAGGCAGGATCGAATCTGTCAGCTAGGCATGGTTCGCGTTTATCCAGGCGAGAAGCACCCTGTGCCTCGCGGCTTGCTCATCGACCCCGAGGCTCCCTTTGATGATGTGTGCGTTTCGGTTCACGGAATTGAGGCACAGCACGTCTATGGGAAGCCAACCTTCCCGGACTTGTGGTCGCAGGGGCTAAAAGAAATCTTTGAGAGCTCGGTTTTGGTGGCACACAATGCCGCTTTCGACCTATCGGTACTGTCGAAGACTCTGGCTTTCTACCGTATCCCCCAGCCGGAGATTGTATACATGGACACCTTGGAGCTCGCCAAGTCCTTCTACCCCGGGCTTCCCAACTATAAACTTCCCGTAGTATGCGAACATGTGGGCTTTCCGCTGGCGAACCACCACGATGCCGGGGCGGACGCCGAGGCTGCGTACCACGTTCTCGACGAAACTCTTCGGCGTTTCGGGGCTGCCGCATTGGCGCCTCGAACATACAACTCGGTACTGCCTGTCAAAGAAGACCCGCTTGAGGGAATGCGTAATGTCCTGGCGTCGATCGCGGCAGATGGGCGAGTTGACTTTCAAGAAGCGCTCGAGCTTCGTCTGTGGATGGACGAACATCAGGAGGTTCTCCCAGCCAAGTTGTACGACAAGTTCGCAAGCCTGCTTTTCGAAGTACTCTACGATGGTCAAATCGACGCCGACGAAGAGCGCACCTTGTTGTCGGAGTTCAGGGACTTCACTCAACCTGCAGAAGCGACGTCGGAGAGAGTTGACCTAGCTGGCAAAACTTGTGTTCTTACCGGTGACTTCAAGCACGGATCGAAGGCCGCTGTCACTGATCACATCAGCGCGGCCGGTGGCGTGGTCAAGAGCGGGGTAACCAAGAAAACGGACTACGTAATCATCGGATCCTATGGCTCAGAGCGCTACAACTTCGGGACATACGGAGGCAAGGTTCTGAGAGCAAGGGAACTTCAAGAACAAGGATTGCCTATTCAGATCATCTCGGAGGATGCCCTCTACTGAGTGGTGATCTGCCGGGCGGTGCTCATGTAGTCAAGGCTGTTGCCCCCCCACAAGCTCCTTTGTCCGGGAATAACCTCCGGGTTAGAATAGTTGAGTCTGGTGCGCTCAACTAACTTGGGCGCTTGAGAACGAGGAGATTGTGCTCATGGATGGAGAGAAGCTCACTGCGAAGTCCCGGGACGCCGTTACCACCGCCTTGCGGCTGGCCTTGTCCGACGGGAACCCCCAAGCGGAAACCGTGCACCTGCTGCACGCACTGCTGTTGAACCCCGAAAATACTGTGGGTGCGCTGCTGCAAAGCATCGGCGCTAACCCCAAGAACGTCGACGCCCAAGCGCAAAAGGAAATCGAGAAGCTGCCGAAGACCTCGGGGACTTCCGTGCAGCAGCCTTCCGTGTCGGGCTCGTTCGCCCGGGTACTGGCCGAGGCCGAAGTTTCCGCCGACAAGCTCGGCGACCAATTCGTCGCGACCGAGCACCTGCTGATCGCCCTGGCTCAGATCGATTCCCCTGCCAAGCTGATCCTCAACGCCGAGCAGGCCGACGCCAAGAAGCTGGCCGAGGCCTTCGACAAGGCCCGCGGCGACAAGCGCATCACCAACGCCGAGGCCGAGGGCGGCGAATCTGCCCTCGACAAGTACTCCCAGGATCTGACGGCCCAGGCCCGCGAGGGCAAGCTCGATCCGGTCATCGGCCGCGATCAGGAGATCCGCCGCGTGATCCAGGTGCTCGCCCGCCGCACCAAGAACAACCCGGTGTTGATCGGTGCCCCGGGCGTCGGCAAGACGGCAGTGGTAGAGGGGCTGGCCCAGCGCGTCGTCGCTGGGGATGTGCCCGATTCCCTGAAGGGCCGACGGGTGGTGGCCCTAGATCTGTCCTCGATGGTCGCCGGGGCGAAATACCGCGGTGAGTTTGAGGAACGGCTCAAGGCCGTCCTGAACGAGATCAAGGAGGCCGAGGGCCAGATAATCACGTTTATCGACGAGCTGCACACTGTCATCGGTGCGGGTGCCGGCGGCGATTCCTCGATGGACGCCGGCAACATGCTCAAGCCGATGCTGGCTCGCGGCGAGCTGCGCATGATCGGCGCGACGACCTTGGACGAGTACCGCGAGCACATAGAGAAGGATCCGGCGTTCGAGCGCCGCTTCCAGCAGGTCTTCGTCGGCGAGCCCTCCGTAGAGGACACCATCGCCATTCTGCGCGGCCTGCGTCAGCGCTACGAGGCCCACCACAAGGTGCGCATCACCGATTCGGCGCTGGTCGCCGCCGCGACGCTCTCGAACCGCTATATCACCGCCCGTCAGCTTCCTGACAAGGCCATCGACCTGATCGACGAGGCCGCCTCCCGGCTGCGGATGGAGATCGACTCCTCGCCCGAGGAGATCGACCAGATGCGCAGGGACATAGACAAGATGACCATGCAGGCCTTCGCCCTCGAACACGAGGAAGACGAGGCCTCCCAGGAGCGCTACCAGAAGCTCACCCAGGAGCTGGCCGACGCCCAGGAGGAGCTGCGCGGCCTGGAAGCCAAGTGGGAGAAGGAGAAGTCGGGCCTGAACCGGGTCGGCGAGATCAAGGAGCAGATCGACAAGCTCAAGATTGAGGCCGACAAGGCCCAGCGCGAGGGCGACCTGACCGCGGCGTCGAAGATTCTGTACGGAACCATCCCCGAGATGGAGGCCGAGCTTGCCCAGGCCGAGCACGACGAGGGCGAACCCCAGGAGCGCATGGTCTCCGAGGAGGTCGGCAGCAACGACATCGCCGAGGTGGTATCCGCCTGGACCGGCATTCCGGTCGGCAAGATGCTGCAGGGCGAATCCGAGAAGCTGCTGCACATGGAAGAAGAGATCGGCAAGCGCCTGATCGGCCAGAAGACCGCGGTCAAGGCCGTCGCCGATGCTATTCGACGTGCGCGCGCGGGAATCTCGGACCCCGACCGTCCTACCGGATCGTTCTTGTTCCTAGGGCCGACGGGCGTGGGCAAGACCGAGCTGGCCCGCTCGCTCGCCGACTTCCTCTTTGACGACGAGCACGCGCTGGTTCGCATCGACATGAGCGAATACGGTGAGAAGCACTCGGTTTCCCGCCTGGTAGGAGCCCCTCCCGGCTACGTCGGATACGAAGAGGGAGGCCAGCTGACGGAGGCCGTGCGGCGCCGCCCCTATTCGGTGATCTTGCTCGACGAGGTCGAGAAGGCCCACCCGGAGGTCTTCGACATCTTGCTGCAGGTACTCGACGACGGACGTCTGACCGACGGCCAGGGCCGCACGGTCGATTTCCGCAACACGATCTTGATTCTGACGTCGAATATGGGCTCCCAGCTTTTGGTCGACCAAACCATCGACGAGAAGACCAAGAACGATCAGGTGATGGAGATCGTCAGGGCAGCGTTCAAGCCCGAGTTCTTGAACCGGCTCGACGAGATCGTGATGTTCGACCCGCTGGGCACCGAGGAACTGTCCTCGATCGTCGCCATTCAGATCGGACGTCTGAACGAGCGCCTGGCCGAGCGCCGGATCACCGTCGAGGTGACCGAAGCCGGGCTGGACTGGCTGGCGCTCAACGGCTTCGACCCGGTTTACGGCGCCCGCCCGCTGAAGCGCCTCATCCAAAAGACGCTGGAGGACGAGATCGCCCGGCTTATCCTGGAAGGGAAGATCGCCGACGGCGACACGGTGAGGTTCGACACGAAGGAAGATCAGTCCGGGTTGGAACTGGTGAAGTAACAGGCTAAATACAAAGCGATGGGCCGCCCCGAGGGGCGGCCCATACTCGCAGGAGAGGAAGGCCTATGCGGCCTTTTCTACGTCTTCTACGTCGATCTCGGCGTTGCGGCGCTCGCGCAGGCGCACGATGCGGTGGCCGAGAATGTTGGTCAGGACAAAGCCCAGCACGCACAGGCAGAACATGATCGTGAAGATGATCTGGTATGCCTGCGTCGGGTCGGCCTCGTACTTATCCAGGATTGATCCGAACAGCGGATAGGCCCAAAGCCCCGGGGAATACCCGATGAAGGAGGCCACCGACATCGCGGCGGCACCCATGGCCTTAGGCACGTTCGACTCGCCGATCGGCGCGTAGTAGACGCCGCGGATCAGGTAGGCCGCGAGGGTTGCCACCAGCAGCAGCGCGACGGCCAGGATCACGAACGAGTTGTTGTGCGGCACCAGCAAGCAGCCGCCGATACCCAGGCCGAGCAGTAGGTAGCACCAGCGCATCCAGTGCGCCGAGGTCTTGAACTTGGCGTCGGCAGTCAAGCCCGAGATCGGCCCGGCGACCCAACGGGTGACGTTCGAGCCCAACAGGCCGAACAACCCGGCCACTGCGACCGGCAGAATGTAGACCTTCTGCAGGTACGGGACGAAGTACGTCGAGACTGCGACGAAGGTGGTGTAGACGCAGCACGCGGCGATGCCAGTCAGCCACACTTCCGGAAGCCGCAGGGCCTTTAGCAGGCCTGACAAGGCGATCTTCGTGCGTTCCATCTGGCCCGAAACCCCGATGAAGTCCTCTTCGGGAAGGACGAACCACACCAGCGCGGCCGAGCACAGGGTTACGCAGGCGTTGAAGATGATCGCGAACTTGATGCCCATGAGAGTTTGGCCGAACAGCGTGTAGATGCCGATGACGATGGCGTTCTGGATGAACACCGTCATGCCGCGGCCAAATTCGAGGAAGCCGAAGGCTGTGGCCTGGGAGTCTTCCTTGGCGATGGCGCGCACGGACTTGAGGACGGTCGCCCAGTACAGCGGCTCGACGCACAGGCCCAGCAAGATGAAGCAAGGAACCATCATCGCGAAGTTCTTGTTCGGGTACAGGGCGATGAACATGCCCAGGCAGCCGACGATCGCGGTGTTGACAGAGAGTACCTTGCGGATGGAGAAACGGTCTTGGATCCAGCCCAGGGGCACGTTGCCGAAGGTGGCGCAGGCGCCGATGATGCCCATGAGGACGCCGAACTGGGCGTTGGTAACCCCCAGATTTTCGACGAACGGATCGTAGAGCACCTCGCGGATCGCCTGGAATGAGTAGATGATCTGCGAATTGGTCGCGATGATGACGAAGTAGATCAGGGTCTTCTTGGAAAAGCCCAGCTTCGCAAGCGGATTTGCCATGGTGCCTCCTTATGCGGTTGCCAGGGTGGCGGATCGGGCCTTATCAAGGCGGGATTGGAGCTCTTCACCGGCGGCGAGCGCCCGGGCCAGGAAGGTGTCGTCTTCGGGGTCGCGCTGCGAAACCTCCAACGTAAGCGGAGATTCGAGCGGGGAGCCGGCGAGAAGCGAGATAAGGGCGTCCCAGTTGTAATCCTCGGTGAAAGGAATCTTGTGCTGATCGCACTTGGTCATATTTGGGCAGTCTTCCCAATAATCTTCGCTTTGCAGCCCGACGTTGTCCGAGAGGTGCACGAAGAAGATGCGGTCTTGGAATCGACGGGCGAGCTCCAGTGGGTCTGCGGTGTTAGTGCAGTTCCCGTGCCCGTTGTCGAAGCACATGCCGACGAACTCG
>JAISTE010000120.1 GCA_031272825.1 Propionibacteriaceae bacterium
CCGGTGATGGCCAGGAAGACGTCGTTGAGCGTCGGCGGCTCGGAGTAGACGCGCCGGTAGTCGATGTGTGCGTCGGCGAGCTTGTCGAGGAGTTGCCCCAGCTGCACGCCGCCGGGTGCGACTGTGCAGCGCAAGGTGGTGCCGTCGAGCTGCGCCTTGGAAACGCCGGGAAGCGCGGCGATCAGATCGGCTGCCGTTTGGGAGGGTTCAGTTAGCTCGATTTCGACGTGTTCACCGGCGTCGACCATGGCCTTGAGCTCCAGGTTGGTGCCGGTGGCCAGCGCTTTCCCGTGATCCATGATCATGATCCGCGTACAGATCTGCTCGACCTCCTCCATGTAGTGCGAGGTGTAGATGATCGTGGAGCCGTCGCGGCCCAGCTGCTGGATTCCTTCGAGTATCGCGTTGCGGCTTTGCGGATCGACGGCCACAGTCGGCTCGTCGAAGAAGATCAGCTCGGGCCGGTGGGCGATCCCGCAGGCGATGTTGAGGCGGCGGGCCAAGCCGCCCGAGAGCTTCTTGGGGCGGAATTTCACGAAGTCTTTGAGTTCGACCATCTCGATGGCGGCGTCGACCAGTTCCTTGCGTTTTTGCTTCTCGGGGACGTATAGGGAGCAGAAGTAGTCGATGTTCTCGCGCACGCTGAGCTCGGGGAAGACGGCGATGTCCTGCGGAACGACGCCGATGCGGCGCTTGAGGTCGTAGCGCGTCGGGCTCATCGGCTCGCCGAAAAGCTCGATCTGACCCGAGTCGAAGGTGAGCAATTGCAAGATGCAGTTGATGGCCGTCGTCTTGCCTGAGCCGTTGGGGCCGAGCAGGCCGAATATCTCACCGGCTTCGACGCTGAGATTGAAGTGGTCGAGGGCCACGAGCTCGCGGTAGCGCTTCACGAGATCGCTCACCTGAATCATCATGGGCACAAGTTTGCTCGGTGCGGGCAAGCGGGGGAAGAGATTCCAAAGTTTGTGGTGGTACTTGGGCCGTCATCTAGCGCGCAGTCGCAGGATCTGAGGTCAAGGTGGGGGCACAATCCCAACCTTGTACCAAACAACTGCCCTCACGCGTTCGGCGTCGAGACCCTAACAAGCTCGCAGTTCCCGGGGACGGCGTCGGCCCAGTCTTCACCGATTTTGAGCACCGCGAGCGTGGCCGTCGGAAAGCGGCGGGAGACGAGGTCGCGCAAATCCGAGGGTTCGGCCAGCTCCCACACCAGCGACGACAAGGTCGGCTCATGCCCGACGATCAACAACGTATCCACCTCAGGGTCGAATACCTGCAGCTCGGTGATGATTTCGTCGGCCCAGGTGTCGTAGAGGGCGTCGGAAAACTCCTCGGCGGCGGCACTCGCCCCGCCGAGCTTGGCGTTCTCCCAAGTTTGCCGCGCGCGAACCGCCGATGAGCAAAGCACATAGTCGATCGGGTATTGGGCGAGGATTTTGCCCTGTTCGCGGGCTTGTTTCACCCCGCGCTCGGAAAGGGGACGGGAATGGTCGCCCCCTCCGAGATGCTCAGATTTCGCATGGCGCTCAACGAGCAAAGTCTTCATGGCCTCAGCCTAATGGAGGAAAGACGGCGCAAATCCCCCGGGTTGGGCGGTGATATATGTGCTTGCAAGGTAGAGAATGGAACCATGATTCGTGTCGAGGCACCCGGGAAGTTGAATCTGGCGCTGCGCGTCGGATCCAAGCGGATGGACGGTTACCACCCGCTCAACATCGTGTTCCAGGCGGTCTCCGTCTATGACGTCCTGGAGGCTGAGAACGCCCCCGAGGGGGTCTTCGAGTTGTCGGTTTCCGGCCCGCAAGCGCATTTGGTTCCGACCGACGACAGCAACCTCGCCATCAAAGCCGCCCGGCTGCTGGCCGGGCCGGGGCACGGGGTTCGGATGCGGATCGCCAAGGAGATTCCGGTCACGGGCGGCATGGCCGGGGGTTCGGCCGATGCCGCCGCGGCGCTGGTTGCCTGCAACGAGCTGTGGGGGTTGGGCTTGGGCCACCTAGAGCTTTTGTCCCTGGGAAAGGAACTGGGGGCGGACGTTCCTTTCGTGGTTTTCGGGGGAACTGCGTTGGGCGTCGATAGGGGGGACGAACTAACTGAAGTACCTAGCCGAGGCCGCTTCCACTGGGCGCTGGCATTCTCCGATTCCGAGCTTTCGACCCCGGCGGTATTTAGCGAATTCGATTCCCTGTGCCCAGGTTCGTTCGAGCCGCCCGCGGTTCCGCAAGCGCTGCTGGACGCCTTGGCCGCCGGGGATGTCTACGCGTTGGCTGACGCCCTGCAAAACGACTTGCAGGAATCGGCCCTGAGGTTAAAGCCGAACCTGCGCTCCCTGATGGAATCGCGCAAGCTGATCGGCGCGCTGGCCGCGCTGGTCTCTGGCTCAGGGCCCACGGTCGCCTTCTTGATGCGCGACGAAGACGCCGCCCAACGTGCAGTAACAGGCCTGCGAGCCCTGCCGGGAGTGCGCGACGCCATGGCCGTCTACGGCCCGGTCGCCGGTGCGGAGATTGTGTAGCTAGGGGAATATGTGGGCTTGCCGTCCCCAGGTTTGAATGGTCTTGTTATCGCTCATCTGGTTCTTCTCAACAGCCTTGTAGTAGTCGGATTCGAGGATTTCGCCTGTGTATGGCTCGGCGGTGCAGCCAATCATCCCTAGGGTCAGTATTAGCCCGATCACTTCCCTGGCGCGCATGGCGTCTCCTTGATATTGCTCCGAGCCGTTCGGCTCTTCCAACGTGGCCGTTAAGGAGGCCATTCCGGGGAAGGAATAGGGGTACTCAACCACAGGACGGGAGGGGCGGGGAACCGGGTGGGGATAAGTGGATAGGGGAGGGCAGGGCGCTCAAAGCAAAGATCGTGAACGCAATTTGGGCTGGCGGGCTCGCAACGTTTGCGTTTTCTGCTGAGAATGTAAACAGTAGCTCCGTTCAGCCCGGAAAAGCGTTCACGATCTTGCGAAAGAGCGGTTACGGCTCTACTGGAAGGCGGTCCAGGCCGTTCCAGAGCAGAGAGACGCAGTACTTGGCCACTTGTTCCTTGGTGTAGCCCGCCGTGTTGCGGCCCGAGCCCCACCAGCGGGTGGCTAGTTCGATGGCGCCGACGATGATGTGCGTATAGAGCTGGATGGAGGTGTCGTCGTGGCCGTATTTCTTCAGTACTCTGCCGAAGGCGGCGGCCAGTGTCGAGGAGAATTCGCCGAGCAGGGAGGACCACCACAGGTTTCCTTCCAGGGAGGGGTGCTCGAAGCTCATCGGGTAGCGGGCGATGATCTGGAAGCCCATCGGATGTTCCTCGGCGTAGTCGAGGACGGCCATGGTGGTGCGTTCCAGAAGCTGGTACAGGTCGTCGAAGCTTTCCTCGACGGCTTCTAGCGTGGACTCGGTGAGAAACTCGATCTCCCCGCGGACGACGGCCTCGTACAGACCTTCTTTATCGGTGAAGTGGTCGTAGATGATGGGCTTTGAGATGCCGGCGAGCTCGGCAACGTGCTCGATAGAGGTTCCGTAGTAACCGCGTTGCGCGAAGGCCACGCGGGCCACGTCGATCAGTTGTTGGTGACGATCAGCTCGGCGCATCCTGCGCTTGGGGGTCTTCTTGGCCCCGGTTTCCCCTCGTGTCAAGGTAACTCCTCCAGTCGGTGGTTTCATCCAAATAAACCTACGTACTAGGAGGTTATCAGCAAATCCACCGATAGGGGAGGGTAATCCGACATTCTTCGTATGGCCGATGGCAACTTGTTTCGTCTTTCAGCAAGTTGGCCTCCCTACGGAAGGGTTGTTTCGAGTTTGGGCACCTAATGCCGTAGGCTTGGCCTGGTTCGATCCCCGGTTGGTCTTCCGGCAGGGCCCGCCTGACTTTGAATCAGGATTAGCGAAGTGCGTTCGACTCGCACCCGGGGAACAAACGAAATAGGCGCGCCGCAGGCGCGCCTATTTCGTTTGTTCCCCGGATCTTGCCCAGCACCTACTGCACTCCCCACTCCAAATGGCACTATCTCCCCGTGCCACCGGCCAAAGATGTTGACCCCGGGTATCCTTCGGAAAGATTCTTACTCTGTCGTGGCACAGAGGCCATGACAGAGAGGTTTGACATGAAGCAATATGTGCAACGCGCCGGACGCTTCCTTTCATCAATGGTGATGCCCAACATCGGTGCTTTCATCGCGTGGGGGCTGATTGCGGCGCTCTTCATTCCGGACGGCTGGCTGCCGAACGAAAACTTTGCGACGCTCGTCGATCCGATGCTCAAGTACCTGATCCCCATCCTCATCGCCTATACGGGCGGGTATGTGGTGGCCAAGCAGCGCGGCGCGGTTGTCGGCGCGGTGGCGGCGATGGGCGTCATTATCGGTGCGGATATTCCGATGATCTTGGGCGCGATGATCATGGGCCCGGTGGGCGGCTTGGCAATCAAGTGGTTCGACAAGGCCGTCGAGGGCAAGATCAAGTCCGGCTTCGAGATGCTGGTCAACAACTTTTCGGCGGGGATCATCGGCGGGCTGCTGGCTCTGGTCGGGACGCTGGTGATCAAGCCGTTCTGCGAGTGGCTGACGGCCGCGCTCGGGGCCGGGGTCGGCTTCTTGGTTGAACACGGGTTGCTGCCGCTGGCGGCGGTGTTCGTCGAACCTGCCAAGGTGCTGTTTCTGAATAACGCCATCAACCACGGTATTTTCACGCCGCTTGGAGTTGAACAGGTGGCGAGCGCGGGCCGTTCGATCTTCTTCATGATCGAGTCGAACCCCGGCCCCGGGCTGGGCCTGCTGTTGGCGTACTGCATCGTCGGCAAGGGCATGGCGAGGGCGAGCGCCCCGGGTGCGATCATCGTGCAGTTCCTGGGCGGCATCCACGAGATCTACTTCCCGTACATCATGATGAACCCCATCTCCATCCTGGGCCCGATCGTCGGCAACATCTGCTCAATCTTCATCCTGCAGACCTTCGGCGGCGGCCTGGTTGCGGCTGCTTCCCCAGGTTCGATCTTCGCCGAGCTTGCCATGACGCCCAAGGACGCCTTCGGTGTGAACATTTCGGCCATCGCGTTCTCGGCCATCGTCTCGTTCGCGGTCTCGGCTGCCTTGCTCAAGTTCTTCGGCAAGGAGGGCGATCTCGATGCGGCCACTTCCAAGGTCAGCGAGAACAAGGCCGAATCCAAGGGTCTGGTTTCCGGGGCGGTTCGCCGGATCGTGTTCGCGTGCGATGCTGGGATGGGTTCGTCGGCCATGGGTGCGACGATGCTGCGCAAGAAGCTGGCCGGTGCCGGCCGCGCGGACGTCGAGGTTCTGCACTCGGCGGTGGGCGAGATTCCCGAAGACGCCGACATCATCGTCACGCACGAGGAGCTGGCCGAGCGGGCTCGCAAGGCGCGGCCCGGGGTGAGGGTGGTGGCGATCACCAACTTCATGGCCGCTCCCGAATACGATCAGCTAGCCAAGGAATTGCAGCCGGCATGATCACCAAACGTCAGGCCAGCCTCCTTACCGAGCTGTTGGCGAGCGAAACACCTCTCCCGGCTGCGTGGCTTGCCGCGCGCCTGGGGGTGTCCAGGCGGACGGTCTTCCGCGAACTGGAACCCCTAACTTCCTCGCTCGCTGATTTCTCGGTTTCGCTGGAGGCTGTGCCTGGCCAGGGCTTTCGGCTCATCGGCTTACCCGACGCCCTGGAGCGGCTTAGCAGCGAGTGTTCAGCCATCTTGGTACCCCAAGACAAGCTTCCCGAGCTACTTGAGCTGCTGCTCGAATCCGATGCCCCGCGGCCGCTTTCGTGGTTCGCCTCCCGCTTGCAGGTCGGCGATGCGGCGGCATTGCTCAAGCGGGCCGAGCAGCGGCTGGCCGGGTTCGGGCTCACTGTCGAGCGCAAGCCGGGTGCCGGTGTGCGGGTCGACGGCCTGGAGCTGGGCTGGCGGCAAGCGCTCGGTTCGTGCGTGATCGGCGTGGGCCGCCCCGGATCGGGATCCGGGGACGGTAACGGAGACGGGGTCACCGTTCCCGCCGAACTTGCACAGGCTGCTAGCTGGATGACCACCGAATCGGTCGAGCAGCTTTACCGCTACATTCTCGCTTCTGTCCGACGGGTGCACGAAGGCAAGACCATCGCCGAAGGCCGCGGCATCGCCAGGTTCGCCGAGCAGGCGGTCGAGATCTCCGCGCTCTATCCCGAACTGGCTAGCCAGGGCGAACTTGAGGCGCTCACGCTGATCTTGGCCGCTTCTCGGCGCAACGATCGCGAGGGCGTCGACGATCCGCGGATGCGCGCTTGGGCGTTTCGCCTCATCGAGGCCTTCGACGCCGAGCTCGCCCCGCTGCTCAAGCTCGACGACGACCTGGTGGACGGCCTGACCCTCCACCTTTCGCCCTTGCTAGTCCGCGTCAAGAATCACATCGAGCTGCCCGACGTCCTGGGTAAGGGCCTGGCCGAAAGCTACCCCGAGCTGGTGGCACGCACCGCCGCCGCATCCCGGGTGCTGTGCGAGCTGCCGCCTGCCGAGCTCTCGTTCCTGGCCACCCACTTCGGCGCGGCCCTGAGCCGTCTCGATCTCAGCAGCGGGCGCATGGCCTACGTGGGCGTGATGTGCTTGAGCGGCATCGGCAGCTCCTACATGCTGGCCACTGGCCTGCGCCAGCGCTTCGGAGCTAGAGCTCGCTTCGAGATCTGCGAACCCGGCTGCGACTACGGCGTATTCGACATGCTCGTCTCCACCGTCCCGATCGAGGCCGCAGTTCCCGTCGTGCAGGTGGGCCCGATCCTGGACGCCGAATCGGCCGTCCGTGTGGATGCGGCGCTCGGCGATACGATGGCCAGCCCGAGCGCAACCGCCGCCCAACTGCTGCAATCGCGCTCAACCCAATCGCGGCTGCTTCTCGACGACATCGACGCCATCATCTCCGGGTTCACCGCCGCCAGCGTCGACCCGGATGAGAGCATCGAGAAGCTGTTTGGCATTGCCGGGAAGATGTTCGGCCAAAGCGCCGACGCTCAACTACAGATCGCCAAGGCGCTGGCGGCTCGCGAACAGCAATCCACCCAGGTGATCCCCGAGCTCGGCATCGCGCTGCTGCACTGCGCGGCCCCCGTAGATAAGCCCGCGTTTGCACTTATCAACCCGCAATCCGGCGAGTTCACGAGCGCCAAGCTGCAAGGAATCAAAGCCGCGGTGGTAATGCTGATTCCCAGCCATTCAGAGCGCGCACGCACCGAGCTGATGGGACGGATCAGCTCGGCCCTAATCCTCGACGAACGTTTCTTGGGTGCCATCCGGGCCCAGGACGAAGCCACTGTAAAGAACCTGCTGCAGCGGCTGCTGCACGATTTCCTCGAACAACAGAAATGAGCACCCCATGAAAGTACTCGATCCCAAGAACATCATCACCGGGCTTCCATCCGAGCCGCGTGACGACGCCATCCGCCGCTGCGGGCACCTGCTCGCCGATAGCGGATATGTGGGCGATGACTACATAGAAGGCATGGTTAGGCGCAACCGTTCCACGTCCGTCGCCATCGGTAACGCCATCGCCATCCCGCACGGTGAAAACGCCGACAAGGACAAGATCCTGCACACCGGGCTGTGCGTGCTCACCTATCCGGACGGTATCGACTGGGACGGCCAGCAGGTCAAGCTGGTGATCGGCATCGCCGCCCAGGGCGACGAACACATGGACTTCCTGGTACGCATCGCCGAGACGTTCGCCGACGAGGCCGTCGTACACCAGGTGTGTTCGGATGCCGGGGCCGAGCGCATCTACGAGCTACTGGGGGACAAGTGATCTACACCCTCACCCTCAACCCGGCGCTCGATAAGACCGCCGAGCTGGCCGAGCTCAAGGTTGGGGCGCTCAACCGGCTGGAGAACGTGCGGCAAGACCCCGGCGGCAAGGGGATTAACGTCTCAAAGGTGCTGGCCGAGCTCGGCTGCCCCTCCACCATCGGCGGTTTTCTCGGCACCGGGGTGGGCTCGGTAATTAAGCAGGCGTTGAACCGCTTCGACACCGATTTTGTGGAAGTGAGCTCGCCGTCGCGCACCAATCTCAAGATCGTCCAACCCGGCGGCACCCTAACCGAACTCAACGAACCCGGCCTGAGCGTTGACCCCCAAGACGTAGAACAGCTGCTGGGCAAGCTCGCCGAGTACTCCGGCCCGGATGCCGTGGTCGTGCTCTCCGGCTCGCTCGCCCAGGGTGTGCCCACCGATTTTTATGTGAGCGCCGCCCGAATCGTGCACGGGGCCGGTGGCCGCGTGCTGCTCGACGCCGATGGCCCGGCCTTCGCGCAGGCCCTGGCCGAACATCCCGACTTTGCTAAGCCAAACTGGTACGAGCTCGCCCTCTATTTAGGTATCGACGGCCCCGCACCGGAACCCGAGCAAATCGCCGAATACGCCGAAGAGCTAGGAGTCCCCAACGCGGCCGTCTCTCTGGGCGGCGACGGAGCGGTGTTCGTCGCCGAGAACCAAGCCTGGGCCGCCGAGGCCCTGCACGTACCCGTGCGCTCAACCGTCGGGGCGGGGGATTCCATGGTCGCGGCCTTCGCCTACGCGCTGGATAAACACCTCGACTTCCCCGAGGCTGCCGTGCTTGCCATGGCCTGCTCGGCTGCGGCCGTCACCACCGAGGGAACCAGCGCCCCGCAAGCTAAAACAATCGAAGAACTCAAACCCAAAGTGAAACTGAGGAGAATCAAATGAAAACTTCCGCCGTCCGTCTCTACGGTGCCGACGATCTGCGGCTCGAAACCTTCGAATTGCCCGAGATCAAAGACGACGAGATCTTGGTCAAGGTCATCTCCGACTCCATCTGCATGTCGACCTACAAGCTGCTGCGCCAAGGCAAGGCCCACAAGCGCTGCCCGCAAAACGTCGACACCAACCCCATAATCGTCGGCCACGAGTTCGCCGGTGACATCGTCCAGGTGGGTGCCAAGTGGGCCGGCGAGTTCACCCCCGGCGAGAAGTTCGCCCAGCAGCCCGCGCTCAACTACCAAGGCAAGCTCGATTCGCCCGGCTACTCCTACGAGTGGTTTGGCGGCTCGACGCAGTACGCCGTCATCCCGCACGAGGTGATGGAGCTCGGCTGCCTGCTGCACTACTCCGGCGAATCCTATTTCGAGGCCTCGCTAGGCGAGCCGATGAGCTGCATCATCGGCGGATACAACGCCAACTACCACACCAACAAGGTCAACTACATTCACCAGATGGGCGTGAAGCCGGGCGGCTCGGTGCTGATCTTGGGCGGTGCCGGGCCGATGGGCTTGGGTGCCGTCGAGTATCCGCTGGCCATCGAGGCGCATCCGGCCCGCGTGGTCGTCACCGACGTGGACGCCGCCCGTATTGAGCGGGCCCGCCGGGTGATCCCCGAATCGCACGCGGCCGAGCGTGGCGTCGAACTGCACTACGTGAACTCTGCCGAGCTCGAGAACCAGCGCGAGTACCTGATGAGCCTGACGGACGGCAAGGGCTACGACGACGTGTTCGTCTTCGCCCCCATCGAAGCGCTGGCCGAGCTAGGCGATTCGCTGTTGGCCTTCGACGGTTGCATGAACGTGTTCGCAGGCCCCTCGGATTCCAGCTTCTCGGCCAAGATCAACCTGTACAACTCGCACTACACCTCGACCCACATCATGGGCACGACCGGCGGCAACACCGACGATCTCAAGGAGGGCCTGCGCCTGTCCGAGCAGGGCCTGATCCGCCCGTCGGTGATGATCACCCACATCGGCGGCATCGACTCGATCATCGACACGGTGACCAACCTGCCACACATCCCGGGAGGCAAGAAGCTCACCTACCCGTGCCTGGAGCTGCCGCTGACGGCCATCGAAGACTTCGGCAAGTCCGAAGACCCGCTCTTCCAGGCCCTCGATGCGGCTTGCCAGAAGCACAAGGGCTTGTGGAACGCCGAGGCCGAAGGGATCTTGCTTCGAGCCAAGGGCGTCATCTAGTCAGCCTAGTTAGCCCTGCTTGAAGGTCTCGTTGATGCGGTTGTACTTGTTGACGATGTCGGTTTCGCAGGCGCGGAACTCGTAGACGTTCGTGCCCTCCGGCATGACGATCGCCGGATCGTTCTGCATCGACTCGGGCAGGTACTCGAACGTGCCCTTCACCAGCGAGTTGAAGCCCACGTACTCGGCGGCCTCGGCGGCGTTCTTCGGATCCAGCATCCAGTTGATGAACGTCTTGGCCTGGTCAACATTTTCCGCTCCCGACGGGATAACCCAGTTGTCCTGCCAGATGGAGACGCCCTCGGTCGGGTAGACGTAGACGAGCTTGTCGTTGACTTCCCAAGCGCGGTGGAAGTCGCCGTTCCAGATGACGGCCATCTTGTTCTCGCCCGTCGCCAGCCGGTCTGCCACGGCGTCGGAGGAGATGGTGTTCACCTGTGACTTGAAGTCGAGCAAGACCTTCTGTGCACCCTCCAGCATCGCCGGGTCATCGGTGCAGGTTTCCCCGCCGAGCGAGTGGATGGCCGGAACGATCGTCTCGTAGAGGTCGGCCAGCATCCCGACGTGACCCTCGTAGGGTTCGCCGTGCCACGCGAAGAACTCTTTCCACGACGTCGGGCCCTGCTGGCCGTCCTTTAGCAAGGACGAATCGTAGGCGAAACCCGTAGTGCCGTACATGTAGGGGGCCGAGTACATGCGGCCCGGATCGAAGTACGGATCTCTAGTGGATTCGTCGATGTTTTCGTAGTTGGGCAAGGTTTTGGCGTCGAACGGCAGCAGCATCCCCTTGGAGATCATCTGCTCGATCACGTAGTCCGACGGCACCACCAAGTCATAGCCGGTGTTGCCGTTGGCTTCGAGCTTGGCCAGCAGGGTCTCGTTGGTGTCGAAGAAGTCGATGGAGTAGTCGATCCCGGTCTCGGCACTGAACCGTTCCAACTCCTCGACGGGGAAATAATCCGCCCAGGTGTAGATCGTCACCTTCCCTGACGTGACGGGCGTGAACGGCGTGGACGAGCCGGGATCGGCTACCACGGGCTCGGAGCTGGCCTCACCCCCGACCGAGCCCCCGCAACCGGCCAAAGCCAGCGCCATACAAAAACTGAGTGCACCCAATAGCTTGCGATTCATGATTTCTTCCTTCCAGTTAAGACGGTGGTCGCCACCGTCACGGCGATGGCCATCAGCAGCAGCAGGGTCGCCACCACGTTCACCGAGGGATTCACGCCCTTGCGGATCAGGCCGAAGATGTAGATGGGGAGGGTCGTCGTCCCCGCCGAGGTCAGGAACGAGGAGATCATGTAATCGTCCATAGAGACGACGAACGCCAGCAGCGCCCCCGACACGATCCCCGGGGCGAGCAGCGGGAGGGTGATCTTCCACGTCAGGGCCGCCCTCGTCGCTCCCAGGTCTGCCGCAGATTCGAAGTAGGCCGGGTTGAGGCCGTCGTAGCGGGCGCGGATGTTCATCATCGCGAACGGGAAACAAAAGGCGGTGTGGGCCAGCACCAGCGGCAAGAACCCGGGTGTCATCCCGATCAGACGGATGAACGAGAGGGTGGCGATACCGAGCACCACCTCCGGGACGACGATGGGCGCGGCCAAGATCGCCCCGGCCAGCACGCTGCCGGCCCGGCTGAGCCGATCCATCGCCAGCACGTAGGCGACGGCCAGCACCACCGAGGCGACGGTGGCGATTCCGGCGACGATCAGGCTCATCCTCGTCGCCGAGATGATAGCCGCGTCGTGGAACACACGCTCGTACCAGCGGATAGAAAACCCTTGCCAGGCCAGCGCGCGGTTGCCGTCATTGAAAGAAAAGGCCGCGACGACGAACATCGGGAAGTACAGGAACACCAGCGAGGCGACGCCCGCGATCCCGACCCCCGGGAACGAGCGAAGCTTGAGCGCGTATGGAACCTTGTGTTTCATACTGCCAGGCTCACTTTCGTTGAGGAGCGCTTGGCCCAGGTCAGCAGCGCCCAGGCTCCGAGCAAGGTGAGGGCGAGGATGATGACCGAGAGCGCCGCCCCGAAGGGCCAGTTGCGGGCCTGGCCGTACTGGTCGGCGATGAGGTTGCCGACCATCAGAACCTTGCCGCCGCCTAACAGCACCGGCTGCAGGTACGAGCCGAACGCCGGAACGAAGCACAGGGCGATGGCCGAGAGAACCCCGCCGGAAACCGCAGGCCACAGAATCTTGCGGATGACGTCCAACTTGCGCGCCCCTAGATCGTAGGCCGCCTCCGCCAGCCGGAAGTCGAAACCGGCCAGGGACGAGTACATCGGCAAAATCGCGAACGGCAAGAACGAGAAGATCAAGGAGATCAGCGTCGCGTACGAGTTGTAGAGCAGCACCTGCGGCTCGATGCCGAACCAGCCCAGCACCGTGTTCACCGTGCCGTCCTCCGAGAGCAAGATGATCCACGCATACGTCCTGACAAGCAGGTTTGTCCAAAACGGGATGGTCACTAGCATCAGCAAGACGTTCTGGGTGCGCTCGGTTTTCGTCGCCATCCAGATGGCCACCGGGAACGCGATCGCGATCGAGGCGAAGGTCGTGAAGAACGCCTGGACGAACGAGAGCCAGAACGCCGAAAGGTACCGGCCGTCGAAACCGCGGTTCCCGTAGAAGTCCTCCTGGAACAAGAACTGCTCGTAGCCCTTGGTCGAGAAGATCAGGTCGACGCCCGAGCCGTTGGCGGGCTGGGACATGAAGGAAAACACCGTGATGACGACGATCGGGCCCAGCGTGAACAGCAACCCGAGCAAGATCGCGGGCGTGGTGAACCAGCCGGAGAGTTGTCCGGGCTTGGGCAGTGCCCGCTGTTCGTGCTGAGCCAGGTTGAGCGCCATCAGTCCACCACCGCAATCGCATCGGGAGGGATGTCCAAACGCACTTCGCCGCCCGGCCTGAGCTCGGGGAAGGGCGGTGAAATCCGTAGCCGCAGCGTCTGGCCGTCGGAAAGAGCGACGGTCGCGCGCAGGTCGGTGCCCATGTATGTGAACTCGGTGAGCGTTCCGGCGAGCTTGCCGTTTGGCGTCACGAAGATATTTTCCGGTCTGACGGCCAGCGTCACCTTTCCCCCGCGGTGATCGCTTTCTACCTGGAAGGGAACCGCGCCGATGTCCACGATGCCGCGGTCCAGCGTCGAATCTAGGAAATTGGTGTCCCCGATGAAGTCGGCGACGAAACGGTTGACCGGGTGCTTGTAGATTTCCTGGGGTGTGCCGATCTGGGCGGGCTTGCCGTTTTCGAACACGGCGATCTGATCGCCCAGGCTCAGGGCCTCTTCCTGGTCGTGCGTGACGAACACGAACGTGATGCCCGTCTCGCGCTGGATGCGCTTGAGCTCGCCTTGCATTCCGCGCCGCAATTTCAGATCAAGGGCCGAGAGCGGCTCGTCGAGCAAGAGCACCTTGGGGGATTTCGCTAACGCTCTGGCCAGCGCCACGCGCTGCTGCTGGCCGCCCGAGAGCTGGTTGGGCTTGCGGCCGCCGACGTCGGCCAGCTGCACCAGCTCCAGCATCTCGTAAACTCTGGCGTTGATAAGGCGTCTGGGCATCTTGTCCATGCGCAGGCCGAAGGCGATGTTCTCGTAGACCGACAGGTGGGGGAACAGTGCGTAGGACTGGAAGACGGTGTTGACCGGGCGGCGGTAGGGCGGCAGCGGGTTGAGGGCCAGATCGCCTAAGTAGATCTCGCCCTTGTCCAACACCTCGAGCCCGGCGATCGAGCGCAGCAGCGTCGTCTTGCCGCAGCCCGACGGGCCCAGCATCACGAAGAACTCGCCCAGGCCGACCGAGAGCGTCACGTCGTCGAGCGCGCGAACCGCGGTGCCCTCCGCCGAGGTGAAGGTCTTGGAGGCGTGGTTGACCAGCAGCTCCTTGCGGCGCTGCGCCTGGCTGGAAATGAAGTAGTCACCACTGCTCACGCGCTGTATCCAACTCAAGGTTTGTTTCAATCAAGCTACCGATTGGCAACATAAATGAAACGGGGAGGTTGCGTTCGGAAAACGCGGCTTGTCAAGGGGATTTGGTTGGTTTGGCCGTAATCAGGCCTTCGATGACTTGCAACAAATCCGAAACGAAGCGTCTCTAGCGTTGCCGGCGAGGAAGGAAGAATATGCCAGTTTCTATAGATCCCAAACGCGTCGAGGAACTCACCAAGCAGCAAGGGGCGCTGCTGGATTCGCGGACGCAAGAATCAAAACGCACCTACGAGCGCGCACACGCACACCTCTCTGGCGGGGTGGCGTCGTCCTACCAGCTGCGCGACCCCTGGCCCATCTATCTGGAAGGGGGTGAAGGGTGCAAGGTGTGGGACGTCGACGGCAATGAGATGTTCGACTTCCACAACGGCTTCGGCTCCATGATTCAGGGCCACGCCAACAAGGCCATCGGCGACGCCATCGCCGAGCGCTACCCGAAGGGCACCCACTTCGCCGCCCCCACGGAGGACGCGATCGTGGTGGCGGGTGAGCTGGCCAAGCGCTTCGGGCTGCCGAAGTGGCGGTACGTGAACTCGGGATCCGAGGCGACGATGGACGCCATCCGCATCGCCCGCGGATACACCGGCAGGGACACCGTGATGAAGATCTTCGGCTCCTACCACGGCCACCACGACACGGTGATGGTCTCCATCGGCATTCCCTTCGATCAGATCGGCGACCGCAACAACCTCGCGTCGCTTCCCTATGGAGCTGGAGTTCCGGCGTCGACGGTATATATGACGGTTCCCGTTCCATTCAATGATCCTGAGGCGATGGAGGCGCGCATCAAGACGCTGATCTCAGAGGATCGGCTGCCCGCCTGCGTGATCATGGAGGCGGCGATGATGAACCTGGGCGTCGTGCTGCCCGAGCCCGGCTACCTGGAGGCCGTGCGCGAGATCACCTCCCGCTACGGGATTGTGTTGATCTTCGACGAGGTGAAGACGGGTTTGACGATCGCTGCCGGCGGGGCGACCGAGCTGTTCGGTGTCAGGCCGGATCTGGTGACCATGGCCAAGGCACTGGGCGGCGGGCTCCCGACCGGGGCCATCGGCGGCACCGAAGAGGTCATGTCGGTTGTCGAAAACGAGGCCGTCTACCAGGTGGGCACGTACAACGGGAACCCGCTCGGCATGGCCGCGGCAAGGGCAAACTTGGAGAAGGTGCTGACCCCTGAGGCCTATGTATGGCTGAACCACTGTTCGTCGCGGATCTTGGAAGGGTGCTCGGAGGTAATCAAGCGCTACGACCTGCCGGGGTACACCGTCGGGCTGGCGGCGAAAGGGTGTGTGACGTTCTCGCCGACCAAGATCACCGACTACGAGTCGTTCATGGCCAACCAGAACGTGCCGCTGACCGAGCTGGCCTGGCTGTGGAACATGAACCACGGCATCTTCATGACGCCGGGACGCGAAGAAGAATGGACGCTATCCGTCGCCCACACCGACGAGGCGATCGACACCTACGTGCAGGCTTTCGATGAGATGGCGTACGAGCTGACGAGGAGCTGACATGCCAACAGAGGTAAGGGCGCTGGCGATGGCTTCGGCTACCGCGCCGTTTGAAAGAATCACCATTACCCGTCGGGATCCGTTACCCGACGAGGTCGTTATCGACATCAAGTACGCGGGGATCTGCCATTCCGATATTCATACCGCGCGCGGCGAGTGGGGAGAGGTTATCTACCCGCTGGTGCCCGGACACGAGATCGCGGGGGTGATCACAGCCGTCGGGCCTGAGGTGACCAAGTTCAAGGTCGGGGATCACGCGGGGATCGGGTGTTTCGTCGATGCTTGCGGCAAGTGCAAGCACTGCCTGATGGGCGAAGAAAACGCGTGTTTGGAGCGCACGATCTGGACGTATAACGACATCGGCTGGGATGGAGTTCCGACGGCTGGGGGCTATTCCCAGCAGATCGTCGCGCGCGCTGACTACGTGCTCAAGATTCCCGAGACCATCCCGTTGGCCGCGGCCGCACCGCTGCTGTGTGCCGGGGTGACGCCCTGGTCTCCGCTGGTGCGCTACCACGCGGGCCCGGGGACAAAGCTGGCGGTCGTCGGACTGGGCGGGCTCGGACACATGGCCGTACAGCTCGGCCACGCTCTGGGCTGCGAGACGACGGTCATCTCCAGAACCCTGCGCAAGAAGGCCGCGGGCATCGCGCTGGGCGCCGACCACTACTACGCCACCGAAGACCCGGACACCTTCGAGGAGCTGGCTGAAACCTTCGACCTGATGATCTGCACGATTTCGGCCGACTTGGACGTTAACGCGCTGGTCTCCCTGCTGCGTCTGGGAGGCGTGCTGGTGTTCCTGGGGCTGCCCCCGGACGACCAACACTTCAAGATCGAGCCCCTGTGCTTCGGCCACAAGTCGATCACCGGCTCGGACATCGGTGGCATCCCCGGAACCCAGGCGGTGCTGGACTTCTGCGCGGCCAAGGGAATCTCGGCCAAGGTAGAGGTGATCAGCGCCGACGAGGTGACCGAGGCCTACAACAAGGTCGTCGCGGGCATCCCGCAATTCCGCTACGTGATCGACATAGCGACTCTGTAGGGGCGCTCCGGGAAGACTGTGGGCCCGAAAGAGCGTTCGGAGCGGGGATGCTTCGCATCTTATCCCCGCTCCTCTCTCGGGGCACCCAAAATCGCAAGCGATTTTAGCCCCAGCCTTTCGGCTCCCACAGTCTCCCCTCCGCTTCGCGTTGTCTCCTACACGAAGCCCAGCTTCAGCTTGGCCAGGGTTTCTAGGATCAGGTTCGTCTTGCCCTCGTGATCGGCCTTGTCGGCGGCCCATTTGGCTGTTTGGATGCCGATGGTTGCCAGCGGTTCGGGCGGGAACGGAAGCGGCAGCTTGCGGACCATTTCCAGCTCGGTGAGCTCTGTCGTGCGGCCAAAGACCAGGTCGAGCAGCACGCGGGCCGCGAAGCGCGACGCACCCACGCCCAGGCCGGTGAAACCTGCCGCGTGTGCGGCCAGGCCGTCCAAGCCCCTGCCGAAGAAGGCGACGAAGGACGTCGAGCAGTCGATCGGGCCGCCCCACATGTTGGTGAACTTCACGTCTTCGAGGTAGGGGTAGGTGATTAAGAAGTGCCTCGCCAGCTTCTCCCAGGTGGCCGGGCGGTTGTCGTAGCGGGCCTTTACCCTGCCGCCGGGGTAGTAGACGGCGTCGTAGCCGCCGAACAGAATGCGGTTGTCGTCGGTCATGCGGTAGTAGTGGAACTGACGGGCGAGGTCAGCCAGGCCCTGCCGGTTCTTCCAGCCGAGCTCCTTGAGCTGGGCCTTGGAAAGCGGCTCGGTCATCAGCGCGTAGTCGTACCACGGGACGGTGAAGGGCCGGTAGCGCTTCAGCAGCGCCGGATAGACGTTGGTCGCCAGCACCACCCGGCCGACACTCATAGTCGAGCGGTTGGTCAGCACGCCAACCCGGTTCCCGTCCTTGCCCAGGCCCAGCACGCGGGTGTTCTCGAAGATCTCGACGCCTGCCTCGGCTGCGGCCTTGGCAAGGCCGAACGCGAGCTTGGCGGGGTTGACGTTGGCGTTCGTGCGGGTGTCTAGCCAAGCGGCCTTGTAGATGGGCGAGTTCACCTCGGCCTGTGCTTCGGCGGCGGTGAGTACTTTTGCGGGGGCGATTTTCTCCGGATCCAGGGCGAACAGCTCCTCGGCCTGGTGCGGTTCGGTCGCGAAGTTGAGCGAGCCGGTGCGGTGGAAATCGCAGTCGATCTTCAGCCGCTTCACCGTGGCCTCGATCTGATCCAGGTTCTCGATGCCGAGCCGCTCCAGGGTGTCGAAATCCCGCGGCCAGCGCACCCGACCGTTCTCCTGGCCGTGGGTCAGCGAAGATTCGACGAACCCGCCGTTGCGCCCCGACGCCGACCACGCGATCCGCTCGCCCTCGACCAGCGCCACCTTCAGCTCCGGGTCGGCCTCCTTGGCCAGCAGCGCCGCCCACAGCCCAGTGAACCCGCCGCCGACGACCAACAGATCCCACTTCGTCGGGACATTCGGGCCGTCGGGGAAAACCGGGCGCTGGGCGTCCTCCAACCAGAAGGGCCGGGTTGAGGCCCCTGCCAAGGAGCGGGTGATAAGCGAGCGCGGCTTCGGAGCATCGTACGAGATCATGTCCGAATCCAACCGCACCCAAGTTTCCTAGGGGTAAAGCAATTGTTTCGGCGGTTGGTCGGTTACAACATCATGCAGGGGGACGACCCCCTTGCAACCCCCGGGCGTAGTGGGCAAGTCGGCCCTTAAGGTTGCTGCGCGCGCGAATCCAAGGCGTTCGAGAGAGCTTGTCTGAAAACTGTCCCCTGCAAAATCGATTACTGAATCGCGTTGCCTTCCGGGTCGGTGATGGTTCCGCCGGTGACCGTCCAGTCGCCTACTATGTCGATCGGGCCTTCCATGCCGCGGTTTTCGACGTCCAGCACGATCTCGCCGCCGGTGACCGTGCCGTAGCCGTTGGAGTCGATGCCGTCGCCGCCGGCCTTGATGGTGATCTTTCCGCCCTTGATGATTACCGCAGCATCCTGGGCTTCTTCGCCGCCCATTCCGCCGCCGGGACCGCCGCCTTGTCCGCCGAAGCCGGTGTTTGAGCCGTCTTCGGAACCGCGCCCCGGCATCTTGCCGTCCATATCGGTCGGGGGAGCCGCCGTCGGATTGCCGCCCATGGGCCCAGGCGTAGCGTCCGTACCTCCCGGCATTTCGCCATCCCAGCCGCTTGGCATTTCACTGGGCATTTCGCTGCCCCAGCCGCCGGGCTCTTGTGCCGAAGAATCTCCGGTCGAGTTAGAGGCGTTGATGCCGTCGTCGCTGGCCACGACGTTGATCGTGCCCCCGCCCAGAATCACCGCCGCGGATTCCAGGCCCTCGTAGGACTTGGAGATGTCGACGCTTCCGTCCTCAATCATCAGCGTGCGGTCGGCGTGGATGCCGTCGTCGCCGCAGGAGAGCGCGAGCTCGCCGCCGCTCACCAGCGCGTCGGTGACGGCGTCGAAGCAGTCGCTGCCCGCTTCGGCCTTCACTGTTCCGCCGCTGACAAGCACATATCCTGCGGTGTCGTCCGAGTCGTTGGTGGATTTCAGGGCATCGCCCTTGGCGTCGATGGCAAGCGTGCCGCCGCGCACGACCAGGTAATCGCGGCCCTTCACGGCGTCGTCGGCGGCGGTGACGGAGATATTGCCGCTTTCTACCACCAGGCCGTCCTTGCTGGTGATGCCGTCCCCGGCCCGGCCTGTGACGTTCAGCGTGCCGGTTCCGGCGATGGTGAGATCGACCTTGGAGAACAGCGCCGCGTCGGGCTCGGTCTCGCCATCTGCGTAGACGTAAGTCTCGGCGTCGGTAAGCGAGTTTTCGCTGCCCTCGTCCAGCCACAGCACCACCTTGTCGGCGCTTTGGATCAGCAGTGCCGAGGATGTGGAGTTGGTGATGGAGACCCCGTCGAAGATCAGGCGCACAACCCCGGCTTGTTCAGTGTCGACGACCAGCTGGCCATCGCTCAGAGTTCCGCTGATGCGGTAGTTCCCGGGCTTGGTGATCTTCACCTGATTTCCCTCAACTTCGACGCCCTCACCTGCGCTGGCGCCATCGGCGAGCGTCACCGGGATTTCGGCCTGTGCGTCCCACACCAGATCGTCGTCAGCTTCGTGGGTGGCCTTGTTGGCGGCCATGGCATCGGCGATCGAATCGGGGATGACCAGCGGAACCGCCGACGACGAAGCCTGAGTTGAGCCAGCCGGTTCGAGGGATGCTGCACATCCGGTAAGTCCTGCGGCCAGCAGGGCGATTGCAACGATTGTCTTCTTCATGATGTCCTCAGAAATGTCGGTTCAGCGCTCGGCGCCATTTGTTTGCGGGGAGTTCGGGGTGCAGCGAGGCTAACCCGGTTGCGTACTTGGAAAAGCGTGCCGGGCGGATGCCTGAGCGCCACAGGGCCTTGTCGAACGCGGTGAAGTGCCCCGGGGATTTCGTCTCCAAGACGGTGACCGCGGATTCTTGCCAGTAGCCGTCCGGTTCGCGCCAGGCCAGATCGGTATCGATGGTGACCCGGGCAAACTGCCCCGCGGAGTCCGCCGGGTTAGTGCCCGTGGGGATAAGCAGCGTGGATCGGGTGAAGGCGACCTCCAGCGTCGGGTACAGTTCCCAGGCTTGCGAGGCCGGGAAGCCTGCCGAGGCCAGCACTTCACCCACCCAGGTCGGCTCGAAGCTGTCTTGCTCAATGCGCAGCTTCTGGGTGCGGCCCCTGCCGCTGCGCAGCTTCACCTCCAGCCAAGACAGCCCGCTGTCGTAGGAGCGGATGCGCACCTTGTAGCGGCGGCGGCGCTTGAGTGCCGCGGCACGAAACGACGCCAGGGTAGGGGTGTCGAAATACTCGCTTCGATACCCGAACTGACGCTGGCCGTCGATCTCAAGGGCGAAAGAACCGGCGGGAAGCCAAGCCAGGGCGTCGGACAGTTCCTCGGGTTCGAGAAGATACTTGCGGTCGACGCGATCCAGCAGCTCACCGCAGGCGTTGAGCCTTTCCAGTGAAATCTCGGGCAGCCGGGCGAGCGGCTTAGCCAAGATCTCGGAGCGCGTATCGAGAGCCATCATCGAGTGATCCCAGCGTCGGCCATCAGGGGACGGGAGGCGCCGCGGCGGCAGGTGGCCTCGACCGTCGTGGAGTCGTTGACCAGGTCGAGGCGGCGGACGGTGAAGCTGCTCACCTGCGCGCCCAACACCTGTTCAAGTGCCGCCTGCAAGGCCACCGGATCACCGATAGCCCTATCGAGTACGACCACCTGGCGGGAGAAGCGGTTGGCGCCGAGCTTGGAATCACCGACCCCCATCACGACGACGATCGCGGCCATCAGCCCGAGCGCGATCCACTCCATCGACGCGCCCAGCCCGCCGATCAGGCCCAGGGCCAGCGCGGAGAAGTAGTAGGCGATCTCGTGCTGCTGCAGTTCCTCGGAGCGCAGGCGGATCATCGCCAACACGCCGAACAGCCCCAGGCCCAAACCAGCGTTGATGGACGTAGCGGCCAGGGCATTTGCCACCGCGAGCACGCCGACGTTTATGGCCAGGTAGCTCAGCAGCAGATCCCCGCGCCGGTGTCTGGGGTAGTAGAAGACCAAGGTGAGCACGAGTATTGCGACCAGGTCGGCAACGGGCAAAAGTATGGCGAACATTGTTGAATCCTCACGATTGATGTGTAACCATTACGCCAGCCGATTCTGTGAGCCCTCTGTGCGGCGCTTGTGGGGATTTCACGAGTGTGCGCTAAGACGGATATCCAGCGCTTGCCCGTCCGGCTAGCATTGCCCCTATCAATGTCGATTGGAGGAAAATGAATCCCGACAAGACAGCTCTGGTGCTGATCGAATTCCAAAATGATTTCACTTCGCCTGGTGGAGCGCTGCACGATGCCGTCAAAGGCGTCATGGAGACCACCGGTACCGTGCCCAACGCCGTGAAGGCCGTGGCCGCCGCCCGCGCCGCCGGTGTACACGTCGTCCACTGCCCGATCTCCTTCGCCCCCGGTTATGGGGAGCTCGATCCCGAGCCCTACGGCATTCTGGCTGGGGTCGTCGGCACTAACGCGTTTGTGCAGGGGCAGTGGGGTTCGGAGATCGTCGCCGACCTTACCCCGGCCGAGGGTGACATCGTCATCGCCGGTAAGCGCGGGCTGGACGCCTTCTGGAGCTCGGATCTTGACTTCGTGCTGCGCCAGCGCAGCATCGAGACGGTTGTGCTGGCCGGATACCTGACCAACTGCTGCGTCGAATCCACCATGCGCACCGCGTACGAGAAGCACTACGAGGTCTACACGCTGACCGACGCCGTCGCCGCCACCTCCCAAGAGGAGCACGACAACGCCATCAAGTACGACTACCCGATGTTCTCCAAGCCGGTGACCGTCGAAGAGTTCGCCGACATCCTTGAGGGCGCCGACGCCGAAGATACCTCGCGCGGGTACTGACGGGAGTAGGCCATTTAGCGTCATGGCCTGGGCAAGATAGGCTCAGGCCATGACTGCCTGGCAGATTTACCCCCTCGGATTTTGCGGCGCGCCCAAGTTCGCCGGCGACGAAACCGGCATCCAGCACCGCCTGACCAAGATCGACGCCTGGCTCGATTACGCCGCCGATCTCGGCTTCGACGCCATCGCCCTCAACCCGATTTTCGCCTCCGTCTCGCACGGGTACGACACCGTCGACTACTACCGCATCGACCCGCGGCTGGGTGACCAAGGCGATTTCGAGGATCTCGCCCAGGCTGTCCACGGGCATGGGATGAAGCTCTACCTCGACGGGGTGTTCAACCACGTCTCCGCCTCCCATCCGCTGTTTCTCAAGGCCGTTCAAGACGGCCAGGGCTCGGAGGCCGGGCAAATGTTCCGCTGGTTCGGGGATCAGCCCTACCTTTTCGAGGGCAGCGAGGGGATGGTCACCCTCAATCATTCCTCGCAGGCGGTGGCTGCGCTGGTCGTCGACGTGATGAAGCACTGGCTTGGCCTCGGTGCCGACGGCTGGCGTCTGGACGCCGCCTATGCAGTGCCCGCCGACTTTTGGTCTCGGGTATTGCCCAGCGTCAGAGCGGGCTTTCCCGGCGTCTACATTTGGGGCGAGCAGCTGCACGGGGACTACGCCGCGTTCGTCGAAAAGTCCGGCGCGAACTCGGCCACCCAATACGAGCTGTGGAAGGCGATCTGGTCGTCGATCAAGTCCAAGAATTTCTGGGAACTGAGCTGGGCGCTCAAGCGCCACCAACACTTCCTGCAAACCTTTTCGCCGGTGACGTTCGTAGGCAACCACGACGTGACCCGGGTGGCCACGCAGGTAGGCGAGGACGGGGCGGTACTGGCGCTGGCCGTCCTCATGACGGTGGGGGGAAGCCCGCATATCTATTACGGCGACGAACAGGGCTACACCGGCACCAAGTACGAGCGCGCGGGCGGGGACGACGAAATTCGCCCGCCTTACCCAGATACCCCCGACCAGATGTCGGCCCTTGGTGCGAAGGTCTATCAAGCGCACAAGGATCTGATCGCCATGCGAAATGCCCGCCCCTGGCTGGATCGCGCGCTGACAACGGAAAACAAGCTCATGAACGAGCACTACTCGTACACCACCCGCGGGGACGGCGTCTCGCTGACCACCACGTTGAACGTCCAAAACGACGGCCACCCGTGGGTCGAGGTGCGCGACGAGCGCGGGACGGTCGTCTACGCCTACCACGCTTAGGTGGCGCTATCCAGCACACCCGTGCAAGGATGGAAATGTGTGTTAGGAGGACTGGTGAGCGATATTTCCATCCACTCAATGGCTGAGTTCATGGCCGTCGTCGACGAGATAACCAAGGTGAAGCGCAAGACCCTGGCCTGGCGCGGGCAGGCCGACGCCGGTTGGGCGCTCACGTCGTCGCTGTTCAGAAAGACCGTCACCGACCAAGACCAGCGCGTGTGCGAATCGGCGCTGGAGCGGGTCGAGGAGGACATGCTGGCCTTTTGCCGCTCCAGGTGGCAGCTGGGCAAGAAGCCGTCGCTGCAGATCTTGGCCGAGCTGCAAGATTCCGAGACCCCGACCCGGCTCATCCCCGTCACCCACTCGCCGATGGTGGCGATGTTCTTCGCCTCCGACTACAAGACCAACACCGAAGCCGACGAGCACGACGGCCGCCTGTACGTCTTCGAGCCGAGCACATCGCTCAACCGCGTCGACCCCGACACCACCGAGCTGCCGTGGGGCGGCGTCGTCAAGGGATCGTGGGTTACCGAGCCGCCGTGCGTGTGGCACCCGCCGACGCCCACGCCCAAGCAGCAGATCCAGGAACAGGCCTACCTGGTTGGGGGAGTGCCCAAGAGCGGCGGAAACTCGGTGCCGGTCAGGGTCGTGGAGCAAACGCAAGATTTCACCGTCGACGGTTCCACTTGCCTAACGCTGAGGGTTCCGGCCGAATCCAAGGTCGCGCTCAGGCAGTCCCTGCGCGAGGGCTTCGGCATCCAATGGTCGACGCTCTACCCCGGAATCCACGGAATGTCCAAGGCCGTGCAGCGCTGGATGGTGAACGTCATGCCCGACCTCGACGGGGTCGTCATCCGTTGAGTTTTTGCGTGGCAACCGCCCGCTTCGTCGCCTCGGCGGCCTTCTGAGCCTGCGGTTCGAGCAGCTGCGCCACCTTGATGAAGATGAAATCGACGACCGCGAGCTGGGTCATGCGCGAGGCCAGCGCCGCCACCCGGGCGGAGGATTCGCGGGCGCTGGAGTGCAAGGTGATGTCGGCCAGCTGCCCGATGGGTGAGTCGGGATCCCCGGTGACGGCCACACTCAGGGCTCCGCGCTCCTTGGCCAGGCTCAGGGCCCGGTGTACCTCGGCGCTCTTGCCCGCGAACGAGAACGCGATGGCGACGTCTCCGGGTTCGGCGAGCGCCCCGTAGGTGAGTTGCATGTGGGTGTCCGCCGAGTACAGGCACGGCAGGCCCAGGCGCTGGAGCTTGTAGGAAAGATCGGAGGCGGCCAGCCCGGAGGCGACGATCCCGAAGGTGAGCGTGCCGCGCGCGTCGACTATTGCCCGGGCAACCCTCTCTACCGCCTCGGGATCCATGGCCCTGGCCGTCTGTTCGATGGATCGGGCCTCGTGGAAGGCCACTTTCGCGATGACGTCCTCCATCGAGTCGGAGGTGTTGATCTCGCCCTCGGCGATGTCGGCGTGCTCGAGTTCGACCTCGCGCCTGGAAATCTCGGAGGCGAGGGCCAGGCGCAGCTCGACCAGGCCGTCGAAGCCCAGGGATTGGGAGAAGCGCGTGACGGTGGCCTGCGAGACCTGCGCGCGCTCGGCCAGCTTGGCGGCGCTCAGGCGCGAGGAATCCGGATCGGCCAGCAGTGCCTCGGCCAGGCGCGATTCGGCTGGGCTGCCCTGATCCGTTAACTTCTTGAGATCGCTTAGCAGGTCTGTGCTCACTTTCCCCTCCGTTCTCGCTTCCCTCACCCTATCCCGAAACCCGACCAGATGAAACAAACTTTCGCATTTTCTCAAATAGGTGTAAGAATGTTCCATGGCTGGGGAGTCCAGCCAGAAGGAGTGTCAATGGTAGACATCGAGGGGTTGGGGACCGAAAGCCGCAACCAAGCTACCGCGAACCTCGACGAGCTGAGCGCTAGCGAACTCGTCGAAGTCATGAACGCCGAGGATCACAAGGTTGCTCCGGCGGTGAAGAAAGCGCTGCCCCAAATCGCTCAAGCGGTGGAGGCCGTCTGCGCCGGGCTGAAGGCCGGGGGCAGGCTGATCTACATCGGGGCCGGAACCTCGGGAAGGCTCGGGGTGCTGGACGCCGTCGAATGCCCGCCCACCTTCGGGGTGGACTACGACCTCGTCATCGGCCAGATCGCCGGGGGTGAGCGCGCCTTCGTCAAGGCCGTGGAGGGGGCCGAGGATTCCCTCGAACTGGCCGCCGAAGACCTGAAAAACCTTGGATTGACTAGCCGCGACGTCGTTGTTGGTATTGCCGCCTCCGGGCGGACCCCGTACGTGATCGGCGGGCTCGACTACGCACGAGGAAACGGCAACAAGACCGTCTCCATCGCCTGCAACCTGGGCGCCGAGGTTTCCAAACACGCCGACATCGCCATCGAGGTGGACAACGGCCCCGAGGTGCTCACCGGCTCCACCAGGCTGAAGGCGGGAACCTCCCAGAAGATGATCTTGAACATGATCTCCACCGCCTCCATGGTGAGGATGGGGAAGGCCTATGGGAACCTGATGGTGGACGTGCGCCCCACCAACGAAAAGCTGGTTGCCAGAGCCCAGTCCATCGTCGTCACCGCAACCGGGGCCAGCCCCGAAGCGGCCAAAGCGGCACTCGACGAAGCTAGCGGGCACGCCAAAACCGCCATCGTGATGATCTTGGCCGGCGTCAGCGCCGATGAAGCCAACTCGCGGTTGGCCGCCGCCGACGGCTTCGTGAGAAAAGCGATCGCAAACGAAACAAACCCACAGTAAGGAAAGGGATATGGATTACGCAAAGACGAGCAAAGACATTCTCGCCGCCGCCGGAGGTGCCGAGAACATCAGCTCATACACGAACTGCATGACGCGCCTGAGGCTCAACGTCAAAGACCAATCGAAGGTGGACGTCGAAGCCATCAAGGCCATGGACGGCGTGATGGGCGTCATTCCCGGGGAACAGACCCAGGTCGTCGTCGGCCCCGGGCACGCCGAGCGGCTGCGTCAGGCCTTCGGGGAAGTCTCCGGGGTAACCGCCGACCCGGAGATCGGCGGAGCGCCGACGGCTGATCCCTCGCAGGTGCAGGTCAAGGACAAGGCTGCTGAGACGAAGGCCGCGGTGAAGGCCAAGCAGACCTCCAAGGCGCAAAAACTGTTCCGGCACGTTGGCAACATTTTCATCCCCATCATCCCCGGCTTCATCGCCTGCGGCCTGGTGCTGGCCATCACCAACATCATCAAGATGGCCGATCCGTCGGTTGCCAAGAACCCGTGGTTCCTCGTGGCCGCCGGGTTGGGCGGGTTGATTACCAGCGGGCTGAACTTGGCCGTCGGCTATAACACCGCCAAAGAATTCGGTGGGACGCCCATCTTGGGTTTGCTCGCCGGCGGCGTCCCCTACATGACGTCCTTGGCCGGTATCGCCGCGACCGACACCACCCCTGCTCAGCCGATCACCATCCCGCTGTTCGGCGAGCTGCACCCGGCGCTCGGCGGCGTCATCGGCGTGATGCTGACCGCCTTCATCTTCACCGTCATCGAGAAGAACTTCCGCAAGATCGTCCCGGCCTCCCTCGACCTGTTCCTGGTACCGTTCGTGACACTGGTCGTCGGTTCGGCCATCTGCATCTTCATCATCATGCCGCTCTCCGGCCTGCTCATGCAGGGCATCAACTGGCTGCTGATCGACTTCGCGCTCGAAAAGGGCGGCGTCTTCGGCGGATACCTGCTCTCCGCGCTGTTCCTGCCGCTGGTCATGTTGGGCATCCACCAGGGCCTGACCCCGATCCACGCCCAGCTAATCGCCGACCACGGCTTCACCCAGCTGCTCCCGGTGCTCGCCATGGCCGGTGCCGGACAGGTCGGCATGGCGCTGGCCGTGTGGGCGAAGACGAAGAACAAGGAACTCAAGAACATCATCAAGTCGGCGCTCCCGATCGGCTTCCTCGGCATCGGCGAGCCGCTGATCTACGGCGTTTCCCTCCCGCTGTTCTACCCGTTCATCACCGCCTGCCTGGGCGCGGGCTTCGGCGGGGCGGTCGTCGCCCTCGGCATCCAGCTCACTCCTGGCGGCTTCGGTTCGACGGGCCTGGGCGTCTCCGGCATCCTGATGACCGGCCTGATCTCGGGCGGCCAGTGGCTGTGGTACGTCGGCGGCCTGCTGACGGCCTACGTCATGGGCTTCATCTTGACCTACTTCTTCGGTTTCAAGGAGAAGATGGTCGAGCGCCTGGCCTAAGGGCTAACTAACAGCCCCGCCCCGGGTGTATTCCGGGGCGGGGCTTTCAATATCATCGTGCAAGGAGGAACCATGCTTTATTCCATCTATCCGACGGACGAACTAGATACCCGCGAAGAGGTGCTGAACCAGGCGGGGTCGGGGCTGGTGTTCACCTCCTTGCACATCCCCGAGGCGGGCCTGGGTTCGTACGTCGAGTACCTGCGCGCGGCTCACCGCCGGGGCTTTACATTTTGTGCCGACATCTCTCCGCTGGCACTGGAAAAGCTGGGGATCGGCATTGGTGAGCTGGGGCGCTTGCGCGAGGTTGGCGTCGAGCTTTTGCGCATTGACTTCGGGTTTTCTTCCGATGAGATTCGCCTCATCGCCGGGCAGATTCCGATTGCCGTGAACGCCTCGACGGTGAGCGAGACTGAACTCGATGGGCTGGCCGAGTTCAGGCCCGTCGGCTGGCACAACTACTATCCGCGGCCCGAAACCGGGCTGAGCGCGGATTTCTATGTTTCGCAGTGCCGGATGTTTACCGAGCGCGGGCTGGAGCTGTACTCGTTCATCCCGGGGGAGCGCTCCTTCCGCGCGCCCCTGCACCTGGGCCTTCCGACGCTGGAGGTGCAGCGCTACCGCAACGCCTACGCGAACTACTTAGAGCTCGCGCGTTTGGTGCCGCAGGCGCGCATTGTTTGCGCCGAAGGGGCGTTGCTGGCTAGGCACTTGGAGTGGATTCGGGCGTTTGAGACGGGCGTGCTGACGCTGCCGCTGGTTGAGATTGCGCCCAATGCCGAGTTCTTGCTGGAAGGCACGTGGCGCATCCGCGTCGATCAGGCTGACGCCTCTTGGCGGCTGGAAGGTAGCCGCTCAAATCGCACCCCGCAGATCCTCAATGCGAGCGTGCGCGAGCGCGGCTCAATCCAGATGGATCTGCCGAGCATTGGCCGGTATCAAGGGGAAATCCACATCATGCGTCGGGATCTGGCCCTAAGCCAGTGGCAGGCGAGGGTAGCGAGGATCGCGAGCCCGTACGTCGATCTGGTGGATGCCGTGGTGGCGGGTGGTGAGGTTAGGTTTGTCCGGTTCTGAGCGGATATGGCCAGTGCCCCCACAGGGACTCGATGCGTATTCGCTGCGCGAATCCGCTGGGCTCCGCTACCGCGTCGCCCCGCTCCCTCGATCGGAAGCCCAGCGGGCTTCCTCACGATGGTCGCGCCCTCTCGGGTTCAAATCCCTGTGGGGGCACTCGCTACACTCGTGCCCCCACAGGGACTCGAACCCTGGACCTGCGGATTAAAAGTCCGAAGCTCTACCAACTGAGCTATAGGGGCTTGCAGCGCCCCTATATTACGCCAAAGTGTTCGATACGTCACACTGGGGGTATGGAGTTTTGGTTTGTTGTGGCTTGCATTGTCGTTCTCGGCGGGGGCGTCGTCGCCTATGGGTGGCTGAACGATCGGCGCAAGTCCAAGGTCTCCTACGAAGAGCTGCACGCCGCATCCCAGCCGATTCCCGGGCATGAGGATCTCGCGGTGCCTGAGTACATCACCGGGGCCGAGCTAGCGCAGGTACCTGAACCGCTCACCCTTGACGACGCTACCCGCAAGGAACTGCAAGAACGCATCGAGGGGGCGGCGCCCCTGCCCTTCGGCTTCTCCGACGACGGCTACATCACCGACGGCCCAACCGGTTGGGCCGTGATGGAAAATCCGTTTGTCTTGGTCTGCGGTGCCGGGCTCACCAATATGCGCGAGCTGCTGCCCGCCATCAAAATCGCCGACGGACGCCCGCTAGTGATCGTCGCACCAGCAGCCGAACGCGAGCTGCGGCTGGAGTTGGCCGTCAACATGCGTCGGCGGGCGTTCATTCACCTGCTGTTGCTGACTGACGAAACCGATTTGGTGGAGCAAGAAACCTATGCGACGCCCGTCCAGATTTCCGAGTTGCGGGCGGGTTACCTGCCCATGGGGCGGCTGGGCTGCTGCGATTGGTGGGTGTCCTCGGCCAGCGAGTCCTGGATTCTGAGTTGAGGGGCGCCCCTCCTGCTGTGAGTTTGCGCTTGGGCCCCTTGCGGCCCAAAGCCCTGTGGAAGAATAACGGTCAACATCCAGGGGAATACAACGAAAGGCAATGACCGTGCAGGGGTGGTTTGGGCGTGTGCCTGCCGTCGCGCTTACCGCGGCTTGCCTCGTGCTCGGCGTCCTGGCCTATCTTCACCCCGGGATCTCCACCGCCCAGGTCGACGTCAATGACGGCGGGGTCTGGGTCACCAACAATGCGAAACAGCTTGTCGGGCACGTAAACATCGAGGCGTACACCATCGACGCCGCCCTCAGAACCAAGACCGATACCTTCGACATCGGTCAGGCCGGCGACACCGTCACCATGGCCAATACCTCTGGCCATTCGCTCGCGCCCGTCGATGCCGCGAACGTGCGTTTGAGCTCTTCGAGTTCTGTTCCTGAAGGCGCGCTCGCGGCCCAGGGCGGCGAGCGCATCGGCGTCCTCGATCCCGAAAGCGGTCAGCTTTGGACGGGCTCGGCCGCCCGCCCGTCGGACATCTCCTTCGACGAGGGCTCGGCGCTAGCCAGCGATCTGCGCGGCGGCTCGCTGGCTGCCGGAACCGACGGCACCATCGCCGCGGTCTCGGCATATGCGGGACGGGCGCTGATCGTCAAGATGGCCGGTCACGTGCAACAGCTCGAAGAGGTCAAGCTGCAAACCGCCGCCGATGCAACCCTCTCGATCACCCTGGTCGGCGTTCAGCCCGTGATCCTCGATTCCGACGCCAACACCCTCATCCTGCCGGGTACCAAGAACTACAACCTCAGTGAGCAAGGCATTCCCACCGGGGCGGTGCTCCAAGAGCCCGGCCCCGACGCTGATCACGTGCTGCTCGCCACCGCCACCGGCATGGTTTCGGTCAAGCTCGACGGCTCCGAAATCAAGGCCGAAACCGCAAGCAGCAACGGCGAATCGGGAACCCCAGCCAGGCCGGTTCGGCTGGGGGCCTGTGAGTACGGCGTCTGGGCCTCCTCCGGGGCGTACTACAAATCCTGCGACGGCTCCGAGCCGGTGAAGGTCGTCTCTGAACAGCTCAAGACGGCCGCTCAGCTGGTGTTCCGCACCAACCGCAATGTGATCGTCGTCAACGATTTGGTAAGCGGAAACGTGTGGGTGGCCGACGACAACATGATCCCGGTGACCGGCTGGGAGGAGATCGACACCCAGCTCAACGACGAAGAGGACAAGGAAGAATCCTCCACCGAAACCAACCAGGTCACCGACCCCGACCGCACCCAGAACACCCCGCCCGAGGCCAACGACGACGAGTTCGGCGTCCGCCCGGGAAAGACGACGACGCTGGACGTCTTGGCCAACGATTCCGACCCGGATGGGGACGTGCTAACCGCCTCCAAGAAGGCCGACGCCCAACTGGAGTTCGGCGAGGTCGTCCCCACCCGCGGGGGCAGGGCCCTGCAGATCGACGTCCCCGATTCGGCCAGCGGGACGACGGTCTTCGGCTACACCGCCTCCGACGGCACCGGCACCGACGACGCGCAGGTGAGCGTCTCCGTCCACCCGTGGGGCGAGAACGCGGGCCCGAACCAGCTGCGCGAAGACCCCAACCTCAAACTCGGTTCGAGGGGAACCATCCGCTACAACGTGCTGCCCGATTGGCGCGATCCCGACGGCGACCCCATCTACCTCAAATCCGCTTCCACCCAAGACACGGCCCTGGAGGTGCGCTACCAAGAAGAGGGAACGATCACCATGCGGGAGCTGGGCGGGCAGGCCAGAACCGTGTCGATCGACGTCGTCGTCTCCGACGGGGACGCGCACACCAACGGAACGCTGGTTGTGCACGTCGACCGCAGCGGAAACCTCGCCCCCGTCGCCTACGGGGATTTCTACGTGGCCCGTATGGGCGAGGTGATCACCGTCCGCCCGCTGGACAACGACTTCGACCCGAACGGCGACGCCCTCTCGCTCACGGCCAACTCGCCCCCCGACCAAGATGCCGTGCTCACCCCCGATCTTGAGCTCGGCACCATCGCGTTTTCGGCCAAGCGCACCGGCACGTTCAGCTTCACCTACACGGTCTCCGACGGGCGGGCGAACCAGGTCGGCGTGGTACGTGTAGAGGTGATAGAGGCCGGGGAAAATCAACAGCCGGTCGCCGAGGACGATCTCGCGCTGCTGCCGCCCGGCGGCTCGACGCTGCTCGCGCCACTCGACAACGACTCCGATCCTTCCGGCGGCGTGCTGGTGCTGCAGGCGATCAACGTTCCCGAGGCATCCGCCCTTGAGGTAGTCGTCATCGACCACCACCTGCTGCGCATCTCGGCCCCCGCTGGGCTGAGCGAATCCACCACCTTTGAATACACCATCTCCAACGGGATGGCGACGGCCAGCGGCGAGGTGCTGGTCGTGCCCACCCGCGACCAAGACCAGTCCCTGCCGCCCGAGCTCAACCCCGACCGGGCGGTGGTGAGGGTCGGCGACGTCGGTTCCGTGGACGTCCTCGACAACGACCGCTCCCCGTCGGGCGAGACTTTAAGCGTTCAAGCCGGGCTGATGTTCAATGCCGAAACGGCCATCGGCAAGCCCTTTGTCACCGGGAATCTGGTTAGGCTCCAGGCCTTCGACACCCCCGGGGTGATGGAGGTCATGTACACGGTGATGGACGCCTCCGGGCGGATCGCAACCTCTTCCGTCGTGTTCGAGGTGGTGGACGCCTCCGAGGTGAATGCCGCCCCGCGGCCCGAAGCGCTGACGGCTTGGGCGGTCGCCGGGCAGACCTCCCGGATCGTGGTGCCGCTCATCGGGATCGACCCCGACGGCGATTCCGTGACGCTGGTGGGCATCGAAAGGCCCCCGGCCAAGGGCAACGTGGTGCTCGGCACCGACTGGCTCGAATACACGCCCGGCAGCGGCCAGCAGGGCACGGACACCTTCAGCTACATCGTCGAGGATCGGCTGGGAAAGCAAGGGACGGCGACGGTCCGGGTCGGGGTCGCCGCGCCCGCCCAGTACAACCAAAACCCCAGGGCTGTGGCCGATACCGTGAGCGCCAGGCCCGGACGCTCGCTGCTGGTGCCTGTACTGGCCAACGACTCCGACCCCGACGGCGACGAGGTTCAGCTCGAAGCTGTTGAAGCCCTCGACGAGAACTTGAACGCCGAGATGGTCGGCTCTTCGGTCGCACTCGATACGCCCGGCGAGGGAACCTATCTGGTCGACTACCGTATCGCCGACGGGCGGGGAGGGTTCGCCGACGGGCTGCTGACGGTAGTCGTTGACGCCGATTCGCCGCTGCGTTCGCCGCTGGCAAGGGATGACGTGGTGGCGGTCGCGGACGTCCCCACTGACGGGCAGCCGGTAACGGTGGACGTACTGGCCAACGATTCCGACCCCGACGGCTCGCTCGCGGCCCTGGAACTGACCTGCGAGGACGAGGGCTGCACGGTAAAGGGCGGGAGACTTCAGATCGCTCCCGACGACGGCCGCCGGATGGTCGTTTACACGATCACCGATCCTGACGGGCTCTCGGGCTCTGCGGTGGTTTCCGTGCCGGGCAAGGTGCAGGCGGCGCCGCACCTGCGCTCGGGCAAATCCCTCATCACCGTGCGGGCAGGCGAACAGCACACCTTTGACATCACCGAGATTGTCGAAACCCGGGTCGGGCGCAGCCCCCGGCTGGCCGACCGCACGGCCATCCGCTCCTCCGCCGGATTCTCGCAGCCGGGCACGGCCATCGACGACACCCGGATAGAGTTCACCGCCGCCCCGGACTTCTCGGGCCTTACCTCGATGTCGTTCGAGGTGCGCGACGGCGATGCCGACGACCGTTCCACCTTGTCGGCGACCATCACCGTCGAGATCATGGTTGAGGCCACCGAAAACCACCCGCCGACCTTCACCCCCATGGTCATCCCGCTGGAACAGGGCGGGGCGGCCACGCGCGTCGACCTGGCGCTCATGACCACTGACCCCGACGGCCAAGATCCAACCGGCTTCGAATATGCGATCACTCAGGTGCCGGGTTCGGTTTCGGCGCAGATCACCGCCGGCCATTTCCTGGAGGTCTCGGCGCCCGCAGGTTCCCAGAAGGGCCCGATCGGCGAGGTCTCGATCACCGTTTCCGACGGCGGTGAGCCGGTTTCGGCCTCCCTGCCGCTCGTCGTCCAGGTTTCTACCCGCAAGCTCATCGCCCTCGACCCCGACATTCAGGTGCTCGACGCCAACGTCGGCCAAACCTCGCGCGTAGATCTCAACGAACACCTGGTGAACCCCTTCCCGGAGCCGGTCAGGCTTGCCGAGGGTTCGCTTTCTAACAGCGGGGAGGAGGCATCTGTCACTACCGACGGGCTGGTGGTTTCCATCACCCCGAAGTCGCGCAAGGGCGACGGCCAGATCCTCGTGCAATACTCCCTCCTCGACGCCACAGGCGAAGAAGAACGCAAGGTGCATGGCCGCATCCACGTGACCGTGAGAGATAGGCCCGACCCGCCCACCAACGTCGATGCGGTGAAGACCTCAGGAACCTCTGCAATGGTTAGCTTCACCTCGGGCAATACCAACGGGGCCAGCCTCGATCAGGTGCAGGTGTTCGTAAACGGTGAATCTGAGGCCGCTGCCACCTGCCCGGCCACGGCCACCGCATGTGAGGTGAAAGGCCTTGCCGCGGGCGGAAAGTACACGTTCAAGGTGAAGACGCACAACGCCGCCGGCTGGTCGGAGGCCTCCGCTGCCTCTCCGGCGCTGCTCGTCGACGAGGTACCGCAGGCCCCCACCGGAGCCAAGATCAAGGCCGGGGACGGCGAGGTAGTCGTCACCTGGAACGCCTCGAAGGCGGGCGGCTCGAAGGTAACCGGCTACGAGGTGGCGCTCTCGGACGGCAGCGTTAAGGAAGTCTCCGCCGACACGCTTACCGTCAAGTTCAGCGGCCTGCAAAACGGCCAGCGCTATTCGGCGGTCATCTCCGCCCATAACGCCCTGACGAAGAACACCGAGGAGGGAACCTCCCCGATGAGCGCGCAGACCGGACAGGTGACGCCCTGGGGCACGCCGCACGCACCGGCCAAGGTCGAATACGGCTACATCTCTTCGGGGGACGCCAACATCAAGATTTGCTTCACCTACCCCTCTGGCGCGTCGGCCTCGGATAACAATGGCCGCCCGGTGGAGGCCAAGCTGTCCGTCTCTGGTTCGCGCGACGGCGACTGCTGGAAGGTCAAGCTTCCAGTCGGCGAGCCGGTCTCGGTGAAGGTTTGGTTCGAGAACTCGGAATCGGAGCGCAACAAGTCTGATTCGACCTCCTCGCCGGTGTTCACCCCGGTCTCCGCGCCCGTGGCCCCCGGCGGAGCGATGAACGTAGCGGCTACCGGGAACAACAACGAGCTCAAGGTCTCCGACATCCAAAAGGCGGCCGGCAACGGCTTTTCCGCCTCGGATCTGAAGTTGCAGTGGTCGGCGGGCGGCGATTGGCACGCCCTCGAGTGCGAGGGCGACTGCACGCTCTCCTCCTCCGAGCTCCCCAACGGCCAGGCCGTCACGTTGTCCTTCAGACAAGTGGGGACGGTCGAGGGCGAGCTCGGTGGGCCGATCACCATCTACTCCCCGGCGGTCTCTTCCGCCCCGGCTACGCCCTACGGGCCCCTATCAGATCCGTCGCTGAGCGTGGATTGGACGTCCGAGGGCCTGCGCATCGAGTACAACGCCGACGGCAATGGCCGGGCCTTGACCTCGGCTGTGCTCGACTGGGGGTCGGGACCAGTAGACGTGCTGGCCGACGGTGCCGCCCACGGCCACAAGACCCTGACCTTCGCGCAAACGACCGGACGAAGCGAGGTCAGCTTCACCGTGAGCCGCGGGGACGACACGCGCGCGGCGTCGGCAAACGCGCTGCAGGGAGCGCCGAAGCTCAAGGACGACAGCATCGATGAGACGCACTGGAAGATTTTGATCAACCCTGGAAAATGGGAACCAGGGGAAGGCCGAGAGCTCGTGTGCCGCTACGTCGTGGACGGCGAGGAGAAAGACCGGGTGAGCGTTAGGGCGCTCGACGAATACTTCGATGTCAAGGAAGTCGAGGCCGACGAGCGGCACTCGATCCTGGACGAGGACAACTGGACGTGCAGACCGTGAGGGGGAGAAATGACAAATGAAGGAGCCCGGGTTTGGGCCGAGCAAGGAAGCGTTGGGGTTAGCGAGGCAGCGAATTTCGCATCCGTGTTCAACTCGCTGGTGGAGAACGTCTCCTTGGCGCTGCTCGACAAGCGCGAACAGGTGCGCCTCGCGCTCGTCACCTTGTTCGCTGGCGGCCACCTGCTGCTCGAAGACGCCCCCGGCACCGGGAAGACGGCCCTGGCAAGGGCGCTCGCCGCCTCGCTGGATGCCACCCACTCGCGCATCCAGTTCACGCCCGACCTGCTGCCCTCCGACATCACCGGCGTGACGATGTACAACCAAAAACACGACGAGTGGCGGTTCCACCGCGGCCCGGTGTTCGCCCAGATCGTGCTGGCCGACGAGATCAACCGCGCCTCGCCGAAGACCCAGTCCGCGCTGCTTGAGGTGATGGGCGAGGGCCAGATCACCGTCGCCAACGAGACCTACGCCATCGGCTCGCCGTTCATGGTGATCGCCACCCAGAACCCCGTCGAACAGGCCGGAACCTACCCGCTGCCCGAGGCCCAGCTCGACCGCTTCCTGGTCAAAACCTCGCTGGGCTACCCAGAGCGTGCGGCCATGATCGAGGTGCTGGCCGGATCGGCACAGCCCGACCGTTCCACCAAGCTCAGCCCGCTTTGCTCCGGGGCTGACGTCCAGGGCTGGAGTGCGCTGGTGGCCCAAAACCACGTCGACCGCGCGGTGCTCGACTACGTGGCCGCGCTGGCCGAAGCTACGCGCGAGGACGAATCGGTCAAGCTCGGCGTCTCCACCCGCGCCGCCATCGGCATGGTGCGCTGCGCGCGCGTCTGGGCCGCGGCGCAAGGGCGCAACTACGTACTGCCCGACGATGTGAAGGCGCTCGCCGGGCCGGTTTGGGAACACCGGATCATCCTCGACCCGGACGCGGTCTTCGCCGGAACCACGACCGCGGCGGTGGTCGCACACGCGCTGGCCTCCGTTCCCGCACCTGTCGGCGGGAACTGAGATGGCAGCAGGCGCGAGATTCGGCAAGGCCGCTCAGGCCTTGCGTTTAGCGCGCCCTCCGCAAGGCAAAACTTGGGATTGGATTCGGGCGTTCACACCCTTTGGCTGGGGTGCGCTTGTTGGTGCGCTCATCGCAGCCTGGGCCGGATGGGGGGCTGGCTGGGTGGAGGCCAGGGCGATCGCCGCCGCCTTCGCGCTCGCCTTCTTGGCGGCGGTGCTCTCGGTGCTGGGCCGCTCCCGTTTTGCCGTCGACATCGTCCTGCCTTCCGAGCGCACGGTGGTCGGCAAGGCGGCGGTCGGGGAAATTCGCGTGCGCGGCGTCGGCTTGCGGGCATCCGCCGGGGTTATCGAGCTGCCGGTGACCTCTGCGTCGGGAACCGCCCTAGCTCAGTTCGTCGTTCCGGCGCTGGCCAGCGGCGAAGAATGGCGGGAGCTTTTCGCGGTTCCTGCCCGCCGCCGGTCGGTAGTGGAAGTCGGCCCGCCCAGGTCGGTGCGCTCGGATGCCCTCGGACTGCTGCGAAAAACCAAGCTCTGGAGCGCCAAACAAACGCTCTACGTAAACCCCCTAACGATCTTCGTGCCCTTCGACGCCACAGGCTTTCAGCTCGACATCGAGGGCGTCACCACCGCGATGCTCTCCTCTTCGGACGTCTCCTTCCATGCCCTGCGCGACTACCAGCCCGGCGACGACCAGCGTTTCGTCCACTGGCCGTCCTCGGCAAAACACGGGCACCTGATCGTGCGCCAGTTCGAGGAAACCCGCCGCTCCCACCACCTTGTCGCCCTCAACACCGGGCTCGCCTCCTGGGACGCCGAGCGCTTCGAAATCGGCGTCTCGATTGCTGCATCCCTTGCCAGAGCCGGAATGGGGTACGGGAAGACCGTCTCGCTCATTACCTCAGACGCCTGGATTTCGACCGCGTCCCCGGCCCAGATGCTCGACGAGCTGACGGCGGTCACCCGCAAGGACTCACCGCCGCTCATCTCCCAGGTGGGGGAGGCGCTGGCCGCCAAGCCCTCCACCTCGGTGCTCACCATCGTCACCGGAGAAGAGGACGAGTTCGGGCTCTCGCGCTTTTCCACCCTGGCAGGCCCCGACGTGGCCACCACAGTGATTCGGGTGCGCGACGCTCCCGGGGCCAGGCACACGTTCGGCAACACCCGGATTCTGGATGTGCCGAGCTTGGATGAGCTGCCCAGGCTGCTCAGCAGGGCGGAGCGCGTATGAGAAATCTGCTGCGGCTTGTGCCGGTTGCGTTGCTGCTCGCTCTGCCCGTTGCCGCCTTCGAGCCGATCTTCGGCTCGGGAATCGGCCTGCGCGCCGCAGGTACCGGAGCCGTGGTGGGCCTGCTGCTGGCCTGGTTTGCCGTGCGCTTTCGCTGGGACGCACTAACCAGCTTTGCGATTCTTAGCACTGTCTATCTGGCCGGTGCCGGGCCGGCGGCCCTGCCGCAAACCATGGACGGGTATCTGCCCACCTGGACGAGCGTTCAGCTGGCCGTCACCTCCGCGGTTGATAGCTGGAAGGACGTCCTCACGCTCTCGCCCCCGCTGGGTGCCTATACCGGGCCGGCTGTTCTGCCGTGGCTGGGCGCGCTCGTGCTCTCGTTCCTTTGTGGAATTCTTGCCCTGAAAAGGCACTTCGTAGCTTCCGGCGTGTGCTTGGGGGCGTTAGGGGCCATCGCGATCGCCTGGGGCAGCGCCTCGGCGAACTCGATGCCCACACCTTTGGGTTACCTGCCGCGCTCGATCCTGGGGGCCGCCTGGGCGATTGGGATTTTGGCCTGGTGGGCGTGGAACGCCACCCGGAACCGGGTCGATGCCGGGGAAGAGATCGTCGTTGGGCGTCAGGCCGTCGAAGAGGCGGTCAGCGGGGAGCTGAAGGCCAAGGGAGTCTCGGTGGTTAGGCCGGTCCGAAGGGCGCTGGTCGCGGCACTGACGCTGGGCGCCGCCCTGGCTGGGGGTATGTGGGTTGCCCCGCTCTCAAGCGGTGAGCGGCACGTGCTGCGCGAGCTGGTCGAGCCGCCGTTCGACATCCAGGACTACGCCTCCCCGCTGGCCTCCTTCCGCCACTACACCACCGACCTGGCCGACGAGGAGCTCGCCCGGGTGGACGGAGAGCTGCCGAAGAACACCCGGCTGCGGATCGCCGCCCTCGACAGCTACAACGGCATCGTTTTCTCCATCACCTCCAAGCAGGCGTCCGAAGGGGGATTTACCCGGGTCGGCGACGTCATCGCCGGAGTTCGGCCCGCAGGGCAGGACGCCCAGCTGGCGGTAACCACCTCCAACCTGGCCGGTCCGTGGATACCGAACATCGGCCAGCCCTACTCGGTTCGCTTCGAGCAGCAAGACCGGCAAGAGGGCTTGTACTCGAACGAAACCCTGAACACGCTGCTCACCACCGCGGGGATGCGCGGTACTGCCAGCTACAGCCTCGAAACCGTCATCGCCGAGCAGCCCGCCCCCGGAACCCTCGAATCCTTGGACGCCGCCGCCTCGGACAACACGCCCGACTCCAACGTCCCGCAGCAGATCCCCGTGCTCGCCCGCGAGATAACGGCCGGAAAATCCGGGGCGTATGCCAAGGTCAAGGCCGTCGAAGAATACCTATCTGGCAACGGGTTTTTCTCCAATACCGGGGGCTCGGAGGCGCAACCGGGCCACCGGGCGGACCGCATCGAGCGCATGTTCAGCGGAGATCAGATCGTCGGCGACGACGAACAATACGCCGCCGCGATGACGCTCATGCTCCACTCGCTCGGCATCCGCGCCCGCGTGGTGATGGGGTTGTACGCGGACGAGAGCGCCTACCCCGGATCTGGAGTGACGACCTTCTACGGGCGCGACGTCCACGTCTGGGTCGAGGCAGCGTTCGACTCGGTCGGCTGGGTCAGCTTCGACCCGACGCCCCCGCGCGACAAGAACCCGCAAACCGACACCAACCGGCCCCACACCGTTCCCAACCCGCAGGTGCTGCCGCCCCCCGACCCGGCCAAAGACCCGGTGGAGCTCCCACCGGAGGTCGTCGACCGGCCCGATAACGCCGACCCGCCCGAAAGCGCCGAGATCCCCTGGGAGATCATCGGCTACACCGTCGCCGGGGTAGGGGCCGTCGCCCTGCCGCTGCTGCTGATCTCCTCGGCAAAGGCCCTGCGCAGGCGAGGCCGCAAGCGTGCCCCGACCGAGGCCGCCCGCGCCCGAGGAGCCTGGGACGAGCTCGTCGATTCCGCCGTCGACTCCGGGCAAGACCTGCCGACCAACCTCACCCGGATGGAGACGGCAAGGCTCTTAGACCTTGAGCCAGAAACGCCGCCCGAGGCCAATGCCGCCCAGCTGGCCGTGCTCGTCGACGCCATGTGCTTTGCTGAGCATCCGTTAGTCAGCGCGAATCAGGCCTGGGAGCAGGCGCGCACGATCCGAAAGCTGCGCGGCAAGGCCCTGGGCTGGTTCGGCCGCACCCGGCGGGCCTTCTCGCTGCGCTCCTTCAGGCAGCGCAAGTCGGCAGCCTCCCGCCCGCCCAAGACCTCCCGCAGATCGAGGAGCCGCAAGTGAGGTTCCCACAAGGTAATCCGCCCGAAATCCCGGGCCTGCGCTGGACTCGGCTGCTCGGCGTCGGAGGGCTGGCGGAGGTTCACCTGTACCGGCAGGCGATCCCGGCCAGGGACGTCGCCGTGAAGGTGCTGCGCCCGGGATACGCCCCCGACGAGCTCGCCCACGAGGCCGACATCCTCACCCAGATCTCCGCGCACCCGTCGATCGTCACGCTGCTCGGGGCGGGAACCAGCGGCGACGGGCGCGATTACCTGATGCTCGAATACTGCCCGGTGACCAACCTTGCAGAGTCGGTGCGCCGCGAACCCATGGCCCTGACCGTTGCGCTGGACGCCATGGTGAGGATCGCCTCCGGCGTGGAGGCGCTGAACCGCGCCGGGTACGTTCACGGCGACGTGAAACCGGCCAACGTCCTCATCTCCGCCTTCGGCCTGCCGCTGCTTTCTGATTTCGGCCTGGCGACGGCCCCGGGTGAGCGCTACCCCGAAGGCAGGTACTCGCCCCTGTGGGCCTCACCCGAGCAGGCCGCCGGGGAACCGGCCGCGTTCTCCCAGGACGTCTGGTCGCTCGGAACTACCCTGTGGACGCTGCTCGCCGGACACTCGCCCTTCGAAGCCCCGACGAACAACTCCAGGCTCGCCATCGCCTCCAGAGTGTCAGAGGGCAAGCTGCCGCTGCTTTCCAGGGCCGACGTCCCGGCCCAGCTGCGCGATGTGCTCGCCGCCTCCATACACACCGATCCCAGGTACCGCATCCAAAACGCCGCACTGTTCGCCAAGGCCCTCCAGGACGTGCAGCGCACCTTAAACGGGCCCGTCACTACGGGCATTGCCGAGATTGGCCCCTCTCAAGGCCAGGCTAAACCCGAGCCCAAGGCGGCCGAGCAGCCCCGCCGGGCTCTGCCGTTCGTCGATCCGAACGCCACCGTGGTGCGCGGCATGGTGCTGCCCGCCGAGGCTGCCCCGGCCCCAGCCGCACCCGAGCCGGTAACCAAACCAGCGCTGAAGCTGAGCCGGTTCGCCCTCTGGATCTTGCTCGTCGGCGTGGTGGCCGCGGCGGTGACCACAGCAGTTATGTTCAGCACCGGCACGGTGGTGAGCCCCCCGGCTTCCTCGACCGCTCCCGTCGACCCGCTGGGTGTGCCCGATCCGGTTGATGGGCTGAACGGAACCAAGGTCGGCGACCAGATCGCCTGGACGTGGTCACACCCGGGGGATGTCACCTTCAACTACACGCTCACTTCGCCCGACGGCCAGGAAACCGAAGGCACAAGCGCGACCGGCTCGGTGTCCGTCGCCGCCAATCCCGGAACCACCTGCATCGAGGTGGTGGCCGTCAACGCCGAGGGCAGGCAATCCACGGCAAAGAGCTCGTGCGTGGATGCCTGAGCGGATTGATTGAAATGTTGAACCCCAACACGAAATGACGAGCGCTGAAGTAGACTTTGCGAAAACTTAGCCAGGGAGAGTGTGAGTGGTGAGTGAGCAAGAGCGGGGTGTGCCTCAACTCCCCACCGGCGTGCTTCCGCTGATGCCGCCGCCGAACCAAGTTGAACGCCAGGGGGCTGGCAATATCTTCGCCACCCTGATTCCGATGATGGGCTCGATGGGTGTCATGGTGTTCATGGCGATGGCCAACGGCAACCAAACCTCCTTGATGATGGGCGGCGGCATGGTGTTCGCCATGCTGGCCATGGTCGGCTTCAACGTCTACCGGCAGATCGGCGGCCACCGCAAGCAAGTCGCCTCGCAGCGCCGCGAATACCTGGCCTACCTCGCCCAGATGCGCGAAACCGTGCGCGACACAGCCAAGGATCAGCAGCGGTTCTTGAACTGGTTCCTGCCCGATCCCGACGCCCTAGTGTTTATCGCCGACCGCAAGGCCCGGCTGTGGGAGCGCGAGCTCGGCGACCCGAACCTGCTGCAGGCCCGGCTGGGCACCTCCACCCAAGACCTGTCCATGCGGCTCGAAATCCCAGAGGTGATGGGCATCACCGACCCCGACCCGGTGTGCCACTCTGCGCTCAGCCGCTTCGTCGCCGTGCAATCGACCGTCGACGGCCTGCCGTTTTCCATTTCTATCGGCGATTTCGCGTTTGTTGAGCTCGCCGGGGCCGAGGAGGACTCAAAATCCCTTGCCAGGGCCGTTATAGCCCACCTGGCGACCATGGTTTCACCCACCTTGCTGAAGATCGCCGTCCTCACCACCGAGGCTAACCGCAGCCAGTGGGAATGGATGAAGTGGCTGCCCCACGTGCGCTCCGAGGAAGAGAAGGACGCCCTGGGCCCGGCCCGCATGATCACCACAGATTTCGCCGACCTAGCCGACTTACTTGGCGACGAGGTGGCGCACCGGCCCGCCTTCAAGCCCCGAAACGAGATGACCGCGTGGCCGCACGTGCTCGTAATCGTCGACGGGGGACAGATGCCCGCCAACCACCGGCTGGGCGCACGCGACGGAACCAGCGGCGTCACCGTCATGACCATGCCGACCCAGTGGGGGCCGCTGGATTCGGCTGCGACCATCCGCTGCATCATCCACCCGCAAACCGACGGCAGGCACGCCTTGGAGGTCGGGGTACTGGACGCCGATCCGCGCTACGCGACAGCGGACGTCATGGGGCTGGAACAGGCCGAGGCGATCGCTAGGCGCATGTCCTCGTGGTCGGAGGACGAAAAGGCCCAATCCGAAACGCCGGTGGGCCGCTCCGATCCCAAGCGCTCCGTCGACCTGTTGGAGCTGCTGAGCTTGGGCGACATCCGCGACTTCGACCCCGAGAAGCAGTGGGTGCGCCGCGAGGGCTCCGAGCGACTGCGTGTGCCCTTCGGAGTCACCCCCGAGGGGGTTCCCGTCACCATCGACATCAAGGAATCCGCCCAGTACGGCATGGGTCCGCACGGGCTGCTCATCGGCGCCACCGGCTCGGGCAAATCAGAGGTGCTGCGCACGCTGGTACTCGCTCTCTCGCTCACGCACTCGCCCGAACAGCTGAACTTCGTGCTGGTCGACTTCAAGGGCGGCGCCACCTTCGCGGGCATGTCCGACCTGCCGCACGTCTCGGCCATGATCTCCAACCTCGAATCCGAGCTGTTCTTGGTCGACAGGATGCAAGACGCCCTGCGCGGTGAGATGGTTCGCCGCCAAGAGCTGCTGCGCGAGGCCGGGAACTACGCCAATGTCACCGACTACGAGGCCGACCGGGTCGCGGGAAAACACTCGCACCCGCCGCTTCCCGCCCTGTGCATCATCTTGGACGAGTTCTCCGAGCTGCTCTCGGCCAAGCCCGACTTCATCGAAACCTTCGTGGCCATCGGGCGCCTCGGCCGATCCATGTCCATCCACCTGTTGCTGTCCTCCCAGCGCCTGGAAGAAGGAAGGCTGCGCGGGCTGGATTCGCACCTTTCCTACCGCATCGGCCTGCGCACCTTCTCCCCGCAAGAATCCCGCTCGGTGCTCGGCGTTCCCGACGCCTACGAGCTGCCCTCCATCCCGGGCGTCGGCTACCTGATGGCCGCCTCACAAGGCATGACGCGCTTCCGCGCCTCCTATGTGGCCGCCCCGCCGCCCGCGCGCAAGAACCTTCCGCGGGCCCGCTCGGCGGGCTCGGCGAACGCCCCGATCGAGATCATCCCCTTTACCTCGACGCCCCAGCTGAAGCTGCAGCAAGAAGACTCCGTCCCGGTTCAGGCCGAGCCCGCAGGCCCCGTGGTTCTGCCTGGCGACGAGCGTTGGGCGGACATGACGGAAATGGACATCGCCGTCGCCCAGATGAAGGGGAAGGGCACGCCCGCCCACCAGGTGTGGCTGCCGCCGCTCGACATTCCCGATACCTTCGACGAACTCATGGACGACCTGGACGTCGTCCCCGGCCTGGGGCTGACGTCGGCAAAGTGGCGGGCGAAGGGGCCGCTGCGCATCCCTATGGGAACCGTCGATGTGCCGCTGGAACAACGCCGCGAGGTGCTGGAATTCGACTTCTCCGGGGCGGGCGGCCACATGATCGTCGTCGGCGGGCCGCTCTCGGGCAAGTCCACGGCCCTGCGCTCGATCGTCATGGCGCTATCGCTGACCCACACCCCGCAAGAGGTCACCTTCTACATCTTCGACTTCGGCGGCGGCACCTTCACCCCGTTCGACGGGGCCGCCCACATCGCCGGGGTCGCCACCAGGGATCAACCTGACGTCATCAACCGGATGCTGGCCGAAATCCTCGGCATCATCGACGCCCGCGAAAAGTACTTCCGCGCCAACCGCATCGACTCGATCTCTATGTACCGGGCGGGCCGAGCTGAGGGCCGCTTCAACGACGGCTACGGCGACGTTTTCTTGGTGATCGACGGCTGGTCAACGCTGCGCTCCGATTTCGACGACCTAGAAACCAGGCTCCAAACCCTAGCCGGGCGGGCGCTGACGTTCGGCGTCCACCTCATCATGTCCTCGGGCCGCTGGATGGACTTCCGCCAACCGATCAAGGACGTGGTGGGCTCCAAGTTCGAGCTGCGTCTTGGGGACACCTCCGATTCGGCCATCGACCGGCGCATCGCCGTGCTCGTGCCGCAGGGCAGGCCTGGGCGTGGCCTGGAGGTCGGCAAACACCACGCACTGCTCGCCCTGCCGCGCGCCGACGGCGACCCCAACCCCGCGACATTGGCAGCCGGGATCATCTCGACCCTGAAGCGCATCCAAGAGTCTTGGGACGGTGCGCCCGGCCCGAAGCTGCGGCTGCTCCCGTCGAAGATCACCTTGGAAGAACTCCGCGCGCTCCCGCCGACCGGCAAGGGACTGATCCTGGGCGTCGAAGAATCCCGCCTAGGTCCGCTCTACTTCGACCCGGCCCGCGATTCGCACCTGTACCTCTACGGCGACGCACGCTCGGGCAAGTCGACATTCCTGCGCTCGCTCGCACGCGAGATCCAGCACAACTACACCCCGCAGCAGGCCCGGATCGTGGCCGTCGACTACCGGCGGGCGCTGCTGGGCGAAATCGGCCCCGACTACCTGTTCTCCTACCTCACCACCGCCGAAGAGACCGCTGCGGATCTCAGCCAGCTCGCCGACTTCCTCAAGACCCGGCTTCCGGGTTCAGATGTCACTACCGAGCAGCTGCGCAACCGCTCCTGGTGGCGCGGAGCCGAAATCTGGGTACTGGTCGACGACTACGACCTGGTCGCCACCAAGATGGGCAACCCCGTGGCGGTGCTGCAGCCGTTGTTGGCCCAGGCATTAGACGTCGGGCTGCACCTGATCGTCGTGCGGCGCTCCGGCGGTGCCGGTCGGGCAGGGTTCGAGCCGGTCGTGCAGTCGATGGCAGAGCTGGGCCAGAGCGCCATCTTGCTCTCGGGTTCGCCGGAAGAGGGCGCGGTCGTCGGCAGGTACAAGATGAAGAAGGCCGCCCCCGGCAGGGCCCAGGTCATCACGCGCGATTCGGGCCGCATCGCAGCCCAACTCGCCTGGTCGGAGCGGGAGGGCTGATGGCTGGAACCGCGACCGCAACCGTAGTGAGGGGCACGAGCCGCCAAGACGTGGCCTTTCCCGCCGGGACGACAATCTCCGGCCTGCTGGCCATGCTCGGCATCGACGGGCGCTACACGGTGGCAATGCCGAACGGCGAGACCGCCGACCCCTACGCACCCATCGGGGTGGACGTGCCGACGGGGCTGGTGCTGACCGTCGTAGATCAGCGTTCGGCGAGCGCGCGCCCAGCCAAGGAGGTTCGCGAAGAGGAACGGGGAAACTACGCGGCCCAGGTGACAGGCTCGGTGCTGCTGGTGCTTCCCGCAGAACTCGCGTTCATCGTCTATCCCTTGGCCCAGGGCTACGACTTTCTGGTCACCCGGGTGTTTGCCTTGGTCTTGGCGGTGCTGGTGTTGGGAATCCTGTGCCTGCGCACCCCGATCCTGCGCTCGCTCGGGCCGAACCTGCTTGTGGTAGGCATGTTGGCACTGGGCGCCGCCGCCTTTGTTTCCCCTGCCATCCCGCACGCCCCAGCGGTGGCGTTCGTGCTGGCCTCCTGCGTGGGCTTCGTGCTGTCCTTGCTTGTCAGGCCGCTGCTGCCCGATTCGCCCGCCGTCCTGTGGGGGATGCTAGCGCTGTTCGCGGCGCTGGGCGCCTGCTTGGGTTGGAAGGCCGAGCTCTTGGGGCCGCTGGCGCTGGCCGTCGGCACTGCGATCGCTTGCTTCGCCCCGCAGTTCTCGGTGCGCGTGCCCGAAGAACAGCTCGTGGACATGCCGCTGGTGGCGGTTTCGGCCACCTCGCCGCGTTCGCCCGAGGTGCGCGCCCCGGCGGCCATTACCCGCAAGCGGGTGCGGCGGCTCCTGGAGGGTGCCCGGGGGGTGACGATGCAGCTGACCTTGGGAGGTGTCGTGATCTTGTCGCTAGGGGCGCTGCTCTCTATCGGTTGTTTCGCGGGCGGGCCGCTGGTGCTGGGCACGACGCTCGGCCTGTTCTCCTGCTCGCTGTTGCTGCTGGTGCTGAGCCCGCTGACGGATTCGGTGCCGCTGGCCCGGCTGCTGCCCAGGATGGCCGCGCTGCTGGTGCTGCTCGTCGGGGCGTTTGCGGGAGGGCTGATCCTCGGAGCCGGATGGATGGCGCTGGGGATCGGGGTTTTCGCGGTGCTGCTGGTGGTCGTCGAGGCTGCCCTCGCTGCCCGGGAGGAGTCAGCGCTTATCGGGCGCATCTGCGACATCGGGCGCTCCCTGTCTGCCTTCGCGCTGTTCCCGTGCGCGGTGTTCGCTTCCGGATTGTTCGACGCGGTGTGGAAGGCGATGTCATGAGTGCTACCGGCCCCGCGCGCGCGAGCGCATACCTCATAGACCTGGTCTTGGTGCTGGGTGTTTCCTCAGTTGGTCTGTGGTTCCACCGCTCGCTCGCCATCGCCTTGATCGTGCTCGTCGAGCTTTATGTGGCCATGTCGCTGTTGTGGGCTCACACCGGGCGTACGCCCGGGGCGATGGCCCTGAGAATCGCGACGGTTCGGGCGGGCACCGCCAACGCCCCCGGCCTGAAACCGGTTCCGATGCTTGCCTTTGGAGCCTTGCACCTGACGGCGGTCGGGCCTTTGATCACCTTGCTGGCAACGCACGATGGCCGCTCTTGGCTGGACAAGATGGCCGGAACAGAGTGCTTGTCGCTTAGAACTGCGGTTACCCCGGCGGCCATCAAACGCGACGCCTATGGCCGCGAAACCTTGCAAGGGCAGTTGGCCCAGCCGGTGGGGGCGGTTGCTGCTGTGCCTGTGGTTGGCTCGAAGCCTGTGCCTCCGGTTGTCGCTGCTCCTGTCGTTCCCGCACCTGCCGTTGCTCCTGTGAGTGCACCCGTCGCCCCAGCTTCCCCAGCGGCACCGGCCCCGGCCAACGCACCGATGCCGAAGCGCCCCGCAGCCCCGGCTCCGGCCACCTCTGAAGCCCCTGTACCGGCCCGCCCCAAGCGCGTCGCCCCGGCACCAGATCCGGCACCTGCTCCGAACCCGATGCTGAGCGCCCCTGCGCCGCAAAACCCAGCCCCACCGCGTGCGGCAAACCCCATGCCGCCGCGTCCGCAAGCGCCGGCACCCCAGCGTCCGCAAGCGCCGGCACCCCAGCGCGCGGCCGCACCCGGGCCGCAACCACAGCTGCAGCCGCAACCTTTCGCGGCACCCGCACCCACCCAGAAACAGGCCAAGCGCAAGGCCACGCTGGTGCAGGCCAACGGCAAGCGCACACCCATCACATCCGTCATGGTGATTGGCCGGGATCCCGAGCCGAACCCGGGTGAGAAGGTGCTGCAGCTGGCCGATGCCACGATGGCGATGTCGCGCACACACCTGCGCGTGGGCGTCGATGCGCGGGGAATTTGGGCCGAGGATGCCTTCTCGGCCAACGGCACGGCCATCGTCCAGCCCGACGGCATGACCATGCTCTTGCAGCAAGGCAAGCGCGAATACCTCAAGTCCGGGGTATCGCTCATCGTGGGCGAACACAGATTGTGGATTCTTCAGGAGGGCGCAAAGTGAGCGAAGCAGTACTTCTACCCCTGACCATCGCAGCCGGAAAGCTGCGCCAGGACGTGGCCGTCCCCTCGACGCTGCCGATCGCGGAAATCCTGCCCGCCATCGTCGAGAAATTCCCGAACCTGCAGCTGCAAGCGGAAACGAGCGGTTTCGACGTCACCACCGGCGGGCACACCCTCTCGCTCACGCACTCGTTCTCGGGGCAGAACGTCGGGGCGGGGGCTGTCATCACGCTGGTGGAGAAGGGCACGCGCGCGTCCGATCTGCGCTACGACGACCTCACGGAGGCCGTCGGCAGATCCGTAGAAATCACCGGGCAAGCCTGGCGGGCCGGCGATTCGGTGCAGCTCTCGGCCTATTCGGCGGTGGCGCTGATCGTCGCAGCCGCCGCGCTCGCGGTCTTCGGCGGCGTACATGCGGCCTACACCGCCGCCGGATGCGTAGTGGGGGCGATCTTGGTAACCCTCAGCGCGCTGGCGGTGCAGCGCTCGGCAGTGAGCCCCGGCGGGTCGATTGCCCTGGCTCTCACCGCGCCGCTGTTGTTGGGCGTCGCCGGTTTGGAGGCCGCGCCCTTCATTGCGAAAGGATTCGGGCTGTTGGTTGCCGGGATCGCGATGATCGTCGGCTCGGCCAGCGTCTTCGTGCTCAGGCCCGCCTCGCGCTTCACCGCGGTTGCCCCGCTGCTGCTCGGCTTCGTCGCCGTGGCCTACGACATGCTCGTTACGATGTTCGGCCAGCCCTCTGAGAAGGTCTCGGCGGCCCTCATCGCGCTGCTCGCCGTGCTCACGCTGGTATCGCCCTGGATCGGCCTGGCCATGATTCCGGCGCGCATCCCCGCACTGTCGATCACCAACACCGACCGCATCGACCTCAAACAAGTATCCGGTGAAGTCAAGGGCGGCACCGAGCTCGCCATCGCCCTGCGCGTCGGGGCCGGGCTGGCTACCCTCGCCCTCATTCCGTTGGCATCCGCAACCCTGCCCGGGGCCGTCGAGGTGCTGGTTGTCGCCCTGGCCTACATGCTCGGAACCCGCACGCTCTTCGGCAGGGCCGAGGCGCTGATCGGCCTGATCATAGGCATGTTTGCGGTCGCCGAATGTGCGCTGGCATCTATCTCCAAGAACTCCAATATCACGGTGTACGTGCTGGCCGCCTGCGTGGTGGTCGCGGTATATGTGCTTGCCAACAACGTGGTCTCGGTGAAATTCCGCCCGCAGCTGAGCCGCCTGGCCGACACCTTCCAGGTGCTGGCACTAGTGGCGATCATCCCGCTGGCCACCGTCGTGTGGGGGCTGATGTAGATGCCGTCGAACAAGGACATCCTCTCCGCCCAGCGATTCAACCGCCGCCGCCTGGTCACCGCCTTCACCTCGGGCACTCCGGGAGGCCGGGAGCTGGAGCCCAAGTCGCCGGTCATGCCGCTGCTCATCGGCGCAGTGGTCGGAGCGGTGGTGCTTGCGGTCGCGGCGGTGCTCGGATTGTTCGCACCTACCCTCCCCGACGGCTGGGAGAACAACACGCTGCTGGTCGTCAAAGGTACCGGGGCAAGGTATTACACGATCTCCGGCCAGCTGCACCCGGTCGCCAACGTCACCTCCGCCCGGCTGCTTTCCGAGGCGGGAAAGTTCAGCATGGTCGACGTCGATGCCTCCGTTCTCGTCGATAAACCGCGCGGCGCCCAGGTCGGACTCTCCGACGTGCCCGACGACGTACCCGCCCCCGCCGACCTGCGTTCGGGACAGTGGGCGGCATGTGCCGACTCCTCCGCAGGAAATCATGTGTGGGTGGGCTCGGCACCCGCCGGGATTACTCAGGCCGCGATGGCCGTCGTCAGGGTGGGGGAGCAGTTCTATATCGTCTCGGGAGGCCAATCGCACTACGTCAACTACACAACCGCCGATGGTGCGTACGATCCGAACGTCGTCCTGATGGCCCTTGGCACGTCCGTGCTGGATGCCCACCCAGTCTCCTCCGAGTGGTTGTCCTTGTTCGAGGCTGGGGCCGACGTTGGTGCGGTCGGCATGGATCGCTTGGGGGCCGAGGTCACCGGGTTTTCTGAGCGTTTGGCGTCGGTTCGGATTGGGTCGGTCATTAGGGTCGACGACAAGCGCTACCTAGTGGTCGACAATGAGACTATCTTGCAGCTGACGGATTTCGCCTATCAGATGTGGACGCTCGGCCCCAAGGTAAAGCTTGAGGAAATGCAATTGAAATCCGAGATCGAGGCCAACTACACCGACCTGGAATCGCTGAAGACCGCTCAGGCTCACGCCTCGATACCCTCCAACTGGCCGACCGCGCTCACCGCCCCGATCCCATCCGATGCCGCGCCTTGCGTGTCGCTGTCGATTTCCGAGGCAGGCTCTTTCACTGAGCTCGCGGCGGCCCCGCACGGCGAGTGGGCCGCGGTGACGGTCGCGGGCGGCTCCGGCGCGCTGGTGCGCGATTCCATAGCGACGGGCGCGGTCAGGTTGATCGCAGACAACGGCTTTTCCTATTCGCTGGGTGTCGATCCGACCGATTCCCTGACCCGGCTGGGATATTCCGGTTTAGACCCGACGCCCGTGGGAAAGGCCTGGCTGAACCTCGTGCCCTCCAAGGAGATCGACCTCACGAACGAAACTGCTAAGAAGGGCGGATGATGTCGGCGCTCAGGCCTGGGCAGCAGGCTGGGTGCAGGCGCGCAACCCGCGCCTTAGCTGTGCGGGTTTCTAGGGCCGCCGGGGCACTCGCGCTGACCGTCGTGATGTTGGGGGGGACGGCTTCCCCGGCGCTTGCGGACGATCCGTTCGAGGCTTGTAAACAATCGCAGAGCGAGAACCCAAATTGGCCTACCGTCTACACGCAACTGGGCTTGGCCGCCGCCCTCCGTCAGTCTGTGGGCGCGGGGATTACTGTGGCGGTCGTCGATTCCGGGGTGGACGCAACCAATCCGCACCTGAGCGCGTCCGTCGTCGATGGGGTAGATCTGGTGGGCTCCTCCGACGGTAAGACCGACACCTATGGCTTGGGCACCGCCGTGGCCGCGATCATCGCCGCCCGCCAGGCAGCTGGCTCCAGTTCGAAGCTTCAAGGAGTGGCCCCGCGGGCCCAGATCATGCCGGTGCGCGTATACGAGAACGTCGACGAGCAAAAGGGCAAGCCGATCGATATGGCCAAGACCGCTCAGGGCATTATCTGGGCGGCGGATCGAGGGGCCAAGGTGATTGTCGTCCCGCACTGGTCGACGACTAACCACGAGTCCCTGGCCGGTGCGATTGCGCACGCTCGAAGTAAGGGAGCTTCGGTGGTCGTCGCAGCCGGGGACGCCACCGGCGACGAAGCCAACGCAGACCACTACCCGGCACATACCGACGGTGCGTTCACCGTCGCCGCGCTCGATGCCAACGGTCTGCCCGCCGCGGTTTCGGTAAAGAACGCGAAGGTGAAAATCTCTGCCCCCGGCGGACCAGCCGACACCACGGCACCCGGTGCCGGAGACTGCCAGATCACAGAACCGTCGACCTCGTTCGCGGCCGCCTACGTTGCCGGGGTCGCTGCGCTGGTGGCGGCCAAGTACAACCCGCTCATCCCAGGCGGGATAACGCCGGACGATCTGGAGAACCGGCTGATGACGTCGGCCTCCAGGTCGAGCGCAATCCAGGAAGTGGACGCCATCTCCTCCTACGGCTGGGGAGTCGTTTCCCCCTACGAGGCGCTGAACTACACCGGCCAGCCGCCGGGCCCGAACAACCCCGAAGCCCCGACGGATGTGCTGCCTCCGGTCGTCATCCCCGACCCGGTACCGGACGACCTGCCCGAAACGCGGATCCTGGTGGCCGCCATCCTAGGAGCGACGGCAGCGGTAGGGGCGTGCTTCTGGCTCTGGGGCAAGCGCCGGAAGCGGGCGTGAAGATGAGATCTCAGCTCCCAAACCCGCCACTCCGTCCCCGGACTTGATCCCGTCCCCGGACTTGATCCGGGGCGGCCCCCGGTAGACACGTTCCTAGTGAGGTGAGAACTATGAGCAAGACGTCGGCCCCAAGCAAAGCGGCTATCGCGCTGCTGCTGGCGACCGCCATGACGGGCTGTTCCTACGACGTCGACTACGGCCCCGACCTATTCGAGAC
>JAISTE010000124.1 GCA_031272825.1 Propionibacteriaceae bacterium
TGGTGCCGCCGCGTCGGGTTTTTTGGGCTGTTTGGTTTTTTTCCCTTTATTTTTTTTGGTTGTATTGGGGGGGGGCGGGCCCCCCCCCCCCCGCCCCTTGTTTAACGGGATTTCCACAAGTGTCAACGCCCTCATCCCCAACTCGTCATCCTGCGTATCCCCCGGCCCCAGCCCCAGCCTCATCCCCAACCTGCCATCGTGCGCATACCCCCCTTCGTCATCCTGTGCGTAGTCGCAGGATCTACTCATCCCTCCCCCCATCTCCCCTCACCACCGCAAAGAGATCCCGCGACTGCGCGCGGGATGACGAGGGGTAACGCGCGGAATGACGAGGGGTAACGCGCGGAATGACCTGTAACTGCGCGCGGAATGACGGGTAACTGCGCGCGGGATGAGGAGGAAGGCCTCTCAGCGCGTGACGAAGAATGGAATAGGTCGATGAGATGCCCTGCCCGAGCCACAATCTGTGCTTGACTTTCCCCATGCACGAACTCGCGCTCGCCCGTTCTATCGAAAGAATCGTGCTGCGCGCAGCCGGCGGGCGGGTGGTGAAGCAAGTGAACGTGGACGTCGGGGCTCTTCGCCAGGTCGTCGCTCCGACGCTTATCAACTGCTGGTCTTTCGTGCGCTCGGGGAATCTGGGCAGCGCCGAACTTTCGGTGAATCTCATTCCCGCGGTTATCTCTTGCAAAGCTTGCTTATCGAAAACTAGGCTGCAATCCCCGGCACTTTACTGCGGCACCTGCGGAAGCCGGGAAGTAGCGGTTACAAGCGGCGATGAGTTTGTCGTCGCTTCCATTGACGTCGAAGGAGCGTAGATGGGCAGATTCCACCGGCATGACGGCGAACACTCGCACTCCCACGAGGGGTTCCACACTCACATCGACGAGGATGGGCGGGTTTACGGGCACGTACACATTGATCCCGCCCACGCCGCCCCCGGTGCGCCAGAGGCGCACGTTCACGATGAGACTGGGGTGGGATCGGATGTGCCGCCCCGGATCAAGTCAGGGGACGCGGTGGTTGTGTCCGGGGACGGGGTGGTTGCGTCCGGGGACGACCTCACGTCCCACGGCCACCACGATCCGGAGCTGCTCGGCGACCACTCCAAGTACGAGACCGGAACCGAGCGCATCGAGGTGCTGGAGCGCATCTTCGACGAGAACGACCGCGCCGCCGCCCGCAACCGCGAACTGTTCGACGCCCACGGGATTACGTCCGTCAACGTCATGTCTTCCCCAGGTTCCGGAAAGACGACGCTGCTGGCCCGAACCCTGGATGCGCTCGGCCAAACCAGGCGTGTCGGTATCGTCGAGGGAGATATTGAGACGGCCATCGACGCCGAACGGCTGCGCGGCAAGGGGGCACAGATTTCCCTGGTCAACACCGGCGATGGTTTCGGCGGTGAATGCCACCTGGACGCGCCCATGGTCGCCCACGGGCTGGCCGGGCTCAACCTCGATGAGCTCGACCTGGTCTTGATCGAAAACGTGGGCAACCTGGTCTGCCCGGCCGAGTTCGACGTCGGGGCGCATCGCAGGGCCATGGTCTTCTCGGTCACTGAGGGCGAGGACAAGCCGCTGAAGTACCCGGTGATGTTCCGCACGGTGGATGCGGTCGTCGCGAACAAAACCGACCTGCTGCCGTACCTGGACTTTGACGTCGAACTATTTGAACACAACCTGCGCGAAGTGAACCCGACGGCGAAGCTGATCTGGGCGTCGGCCAAAACGGGGGTAGGTGTGGACGAGTGGTTGGGATGGCTATGTCAGATGTGAAACCCTATCGCGCAGGGTTTGCGCTAGATTCGCGGGATCCCTGCGAGTGCCGTATATGGAAATCCCGATAATCGCCAGTTCAGTATCCAGGACTGTGTAGTACAGCCGGTAGGGATACTTGGGGATCGAAAACCCCCGTACCCCGGGAATCCCCTCCAATTCGGCTCCGGCCTCGGGCCAAAGCTGAAGCAGTTCTACAACCGTCTCAACTTTGACCAGAAACCGTTTTCCGTTGTCAGGATTGGGGTGATGGTTGTAGTAGTCGATGATTTCAGCAAGTTCTTCCTGCGATTCATCGGAGAACTTGAAGCTATAGATGATTTCGTCACTCGGCATCAGACCAGCCGAATCTCGCTCGTAGCTGGGAGAACACAACTGCAGCGTCCGTCGTCTTCCCCTCTCGCTCTTCTCTAAGGGCCGACTCCAAACGTGCTCGCATATGGGCGAGGAAATCAGGATCTTTCTCGAAGTCCTTGGAAGAGCGCACCGCCGTATCGAGAGGGTCGATCGCGGCAACAGAAGTCATGGCTTCATTCTTCCACAGCAAGCCAAGCGATGCGCGGTGCTTCCCGCGCTTGCCGTAAACTACTTCGGTGACTGATTTCACCCCAGAGTTTTCTGAACAAGAGCAAATCCGACGCGACAAGCGCGAGAGGCTGCTGGCCGAGGGTAAGCAGGCCTACCCGATCGAGGTGCCGCGCACCCACTCGGCGCGCGAGGTGCATGAGCGTTGGGATTACCTGGCCGCCGGTGAAGAAACGGACGAAGTGGTTTCCGTCTCCGGCCGCGTGGTGTTCTTGCGCAACACCGGAAAGCTTTGCTTCGCCACCTTGCAGGACGGCTTCACGCTCGACGACAACGGCATCCGCTTGCAGGTGATGATCTCGCTGGCCGAGGTCGGCGAGGATTCTTTGGCTGAGTGGAAGTCGGTCGTCGACCTGGGGGACTTCATCTCGGTGACGGGCCGGGTGATTGCTTCCAAGCGCGGCGAACTTTCGGTGTTGGGTTCTTCTTGGATGATGGCGTCGAAGGCGCTGCGTCCGCTGCCGGTGCTGCACAAGGAGCTGAACGAGGAAACCCGCATCCGTCAGCGCTACTCAGACCTGGTGGCCCGCGAGGAAGCCCGCGACATGGTTCGCACGAGGGCTAAGGTCACGCGCGCGATCCGCGAGTCTCTGCACGAGATGGGTTACATCGAGATCGAGACGCCCGTGCTTCAGCTCATTCACGGCGGTGCGGCCGCCCGCCCGTTCCGCACCCACCTGAACGCCTACGACATCCCGATGACACTGCGCATCGCCTTGGAGCTTTACCTCAAGCGTGCGATGGTCGGCGGGGCGGATCGGGTGTACGAGATCGGCCGGATCTTCCGCAACGAGGGCATCGACTCCTCGCACTCCCCCGAGTTCACGATGCTGGAGGCCTACCAGTCCTGGGGCGACCAGCACACCATCGCTGCCATGACGCGCAAGCTCATCTTGGACGCCGCGGACGCCTCGGTTGGGCGTCAGATTCCGTCCCACTACCACGAGGGGGCCGTCATCGACCTCGACGGGGAATGGGAGTGGAAGCCGGTATATCCCACCTTGTCCGAGGTGGTTGGCGAGGAGATCACCCCTGCCACCGATCAGGCCCATCTGCGCGAGCTGGCCGAGGCCAAGGGCGTCAAGGTGGATCCGGGCTGGGAGGCCCAGAAGCTGGTCATGGAGTTGTTCGAGGCGCTCGTCGAGCCGACGCTCATCCAGCCGACGTTCGTGTGCGACTACCCGCCCATCGCTCAGCCGCTCGCCCGTCCCCACCGCTCCGATCCGAACCTCATCGAGGCATGGGATCTCATCATCGACGGCGTGGAGCGGGCCACCGGCTTCTCCGAGCTGATCGACCCGGTGATCCAGCGCGAGCGCCTGACCGCCCAGTCGCTGAAGGCGGCGGCGGGCGATCCGGAGGCCATGCAGCTCGACGAAGACTTCCTCAACGCACTGGAATTCGGCGCCCCGCCGATGGGCGGCATGGGCATGGGCCTAGATCGCATCATGATGCTGTTCACCGGCGAAGGGATTCGCGAGACCATTTTGTTCCCACTGCTTCGCCCTGCGAAGTAGGGGGAACGGCGGGGGTGTGGGGGTCGTCCCCCACAGGGCTTTGTCCGTTGCTTCGCCCCGCGAAGTAGCCGGGAACGGCGGGGTGTGGGGGTCGTCCCCCACAGAGTTTTGTCCGTTGCTTCGCCCCGGGAAGTAAGCCCGGCCTGTCCCCGGACTTGATCCGGGGCGGGGCTCTCCATAGCCCCACTCCGCGCGCGGCCACAGGAGCGAAGTATCGAACCCCATCCCCAATCTGCGCCCGACGTCTGCGAAAAAGTGCTTACCCGCAATGGGTTAGTTTGTCCGTCACAACTTCATGCAGGAGTATGAAGTTTCTCACTTGGGAGGAGTACTTGCCCGCCAGTAGGGTTTTTGCGGGCGTTTGCTGTGGCATACTGGGCTTCGGCTGAACCCCAATGCGGGGCGGAAGCCGCGCTAAGACTTTCGGGATTCAACGCTACGTTGATGACCTCAATTTCCCTGGCGCTTCGGGCCCTGCTCCCTGTGCGGGGTCCGAAGCATTTAACGGGCAAGTTGGTGTCCGTCGGCGAATCGAGCGGGGGTACCCAGTACTCCCAACGTCATCCGGGACATTGGATGTCGCGTAAGTCTTTTGTCTGTGTTAGGCTCGCCCACCGAGCGTTCCGAGGGGAAGCTGGTGCAAATCCAGCGCTGACCCGCAACCGTGAAGCGAAAGCCAAGCCGGATTACCTCCTGCGTTCAAGGTCAATATTCGTCCGTCGAGGCTTGCGGACTGGCCGGCGGATGTCCCCCAGCCCTCGCCTCAGAGAGGAAACAATGAGGCGACTGTTCGCACTTATCACATCGGCCATCCTCGCGATGACTGCCATTTCAATCCCAACCCAAGCCCATGCCGACTCCGCAAGCGGGAGCACCGACACTCACTATTCCGAGTCTCCATACTCGTCATCCCGCGCGCAGTCGCGGGATCTACAGTCCCAAGCTCCGGTGGAAAGAAGAGATCCTGCGACTACGCGCAGGATGACGAACGGAGTGGGTATGCAAGCCCAGGACGTTTGCCAGGGGGTGTGGGTGTTCGTCGAACCGGGAGGCGGGCTGAGATGCTATACGACGTCTAGCGCGGTCACCGCTGAGACTGCGCTTGTGGGAACCGGTTTCAGTACCGTGATTGCCAGCAATTTCTTGTATCAGATCGACGGCGTGCCCGAAAACTACGATTGGAATAGCAATGGCCACATCTCCTGGGCCACCTATAACGGTGCGGTGGACGCTGCGGGTAACGTCGTTTGGAGTGCGAACCTGGGGATCCCGTCGATGGTTGATGTCGGCCAGGTCGCGGGGTTCATGCTCATCGACGATTCGGCCTACACGCCAGACTTCATGACCTTGCTGAAGTTCCCCTCCTTGAAACAGGTGCCGGTGGCGGCAAGCCCATCGCCTAGCTCCACATCCACTTCGAGCGGGAGCCCCGAATCCCCGTCGCGATCTGGCAGCGCCGATAACGGCGGCGGTGCCGGGCCGGCGACCACTCCCCAACCGGCGTCAACCACTCCCCAAGCGGCGGCCGACACCACCAAAGCCGCAAAGGCCGCAGCCTCTTACCTTGTAAATCATCTGCCCAAGAAGTCCGACGGCTTCTCCGCCTCCCTGGACGCCGCGCTCGCGCTGCTGGCAGTCTCCGAAACCAAGTACACCAAGCAGATCACCAAGCTGGCGGCCAACCTGGAGGATCTGGCCGCCGAATACCTCAAGAACAACCCCGCCGGTGCGGCGAAGTACCTGTTGCTGAAAACCGCGATGGGTAAGAATGGCGATGACCTGATCAAGATCATTTCCAAGGGCACGGCGAAGGACGGTACGGTCGGGAGTTATCCCTCGGCGTTCTCCCAGGCCCTGGTAATCCTCGGCCTGCGCGCTGCCGGTGAGCCGATCCCCGCCAAGGTGGTGAAGCGGCTTGTCGCATTCCAGGACGCCTCGGGTGCGTTCGGCTACGAGTCTGGCGGTTTCGCCGCCGATCCCGACTCGACGGCCCTGGCCATCCTCGCGCTCGACGATCCGGCGCTATCCAAGTACAAGAACTCGATGCAAAAGGCGCTCGCTTGGGCAAAAGCCGCACAGAAGCAAGACGGTTCATGGCAGGCGTGGTCACCCGTCGACACCGTGGGTCTGCTCGGTTCCGCGCTAGAAAAAGTGACGGGAAAGCAGCAGACGGCCGCACGCAAATACCTGCTCGCAGTTCAGCTCGAATCCGGGGCTTTCTCCAACGGCGCGGGAGCGAACCTGATGTCTACCGAGAACGCGCTCTATCTGCTCGCCGGTAAGGCATACGGGGATTACGGAAAGCTCGGCAAGGTGCCCACCAAGTCCAGCTCTACCCCCACGTCCAGCAGCAAGACCACCGCTTCCGCTGCCCCAGTGACGGATCACGAGCTTCCCATCACCGGTATGGACGGATCACAGATGGCATTAGCCGCGCTGGCCGTCCTGTTCCTTGCAACGGGTGCCGGGATCATCGTGCGTACGAGAAAGGTTCACTGAGATGAGAAGACCGAAACTGGCCGCGGCGCTCGTATCCGCCGCACTCCTGGTCTCCGGGGCTCTCGCCCCGGCCCCCAGCTCCCAGGCCGCACCAAGAGCGCTGGTACCTAAAGCGGCGCTACCCAAAGCGCCCATACCCAAGGCGCTCCAAGCCAAGTCCTGCAAGGGGGTGTGGGTCGTCGTCGATACGGGAAAGAAGACGATGGTGAAGTGCGCCAAGAAGTACACCACCGGGCTGGCCGCGCTGAAGAGCGCTGGGTTCAAGATCAAGGATCTGGACGGGTTCGTGTGCCAGATCAACAAGTTCCCAAGCAAGTGCGAGATCTCCTGGTCGTACTGGTCCTACTGGCACGCGACGTACAAGAACGGAAAGTGGAGCAGCTGGAAGTACTCCAATGTCGGGTCGAACACCTACAGGCCTAAGAAGAACACGGCGGAGGGCTGGCGGTTCGTCAAGGGCGGATCGAAGGCCGTCCCGCGCACTATGCCGCCGAAGAGATAGCGGCCAAGAGATAGGCCCGTGCCCGATCCTGCGGGCACAGGGCCAGCGCGTACGGGAAAAGTGCGAGTGAGCACGCCTTTAACCTGCTAGGCTCACCTCGAACGTTCCGAGGGGAAGCTGGTGCGAATCCAGCGCTGACCCGCAACCGTGAAGCGAAAGCAAAGCCGGAATACCTCACTCGTTCAAGGTCATTATTAGTCCGTCGAGGCCTGCGGACTGGCCGGCGGACGCCCTCCAGCCCATAGCCTCAGAGAGGTAGCAATGAAGCGGCTGTTCGCACTATTAGCAGCTATTTCCCTATCCCTGGCTTCCCTCGTGACCGCGCCCACCGCGGCGCTGGCCACCGAGCCGACGCCCAACCCCGATTACGTCTGCCCGGGAGTGTGGGTGGTCGTCGATTCTGGAGTTGGCCAGGCGAGCGCCGGCTGCGCGACGGAATACTCCACCGGGTACGAGGCCTTGAAGAGTGCCGGGTTCGAGCTCGAGTTCAACGACGAGGGGATGCTGTGCCGCATCGGCGGGCAGCCGGAAAAATGCGAAACCTCTGCGGAAAGCTACTGGTCGTACTGGTTCGCTCCCCGCGATTCGCAGACCTGCCCGACGGGGGCTTCCGCAAACTGGGACTACTACCAGGTCGGCGGGGATACGTCCCAGCCGAAGGTCGGGCAGATTGAGGGCTGGCGTCTGGGCGACGGCAAAGCCGAGCCCCGCACGGACTCTACAGATCTGAGGTGCGAAAAGGTCAGCGTTAGCCAATCCGCGCCGGTCGGCGAAAGCTCTCCCGCAACCCCAGCTACTCAACAAGACAGCCAGAGCGCCCAGTGGGTGTGGCTGGCCATCCTCGCTGCCGTCGTAATCATCGCCGCAGCCGCGGGCATGTTCGTCGCCCGCAAAAAGAAGCTCTGAACCGCAAACCATTAGAGAGGAAACTATGAAGAAACTGCTAGCCATCGCGGCGGCGCTCGCGCTGTCCGTCACGCTTATCCCAGGAACGACGGCCAACGCGGCCCTGCCCAAGAGCGTCGATACCTGCAAGGGCGTATGGGTGGTGCTGGACACCGGTTCGTCCACCACCAAACGCTGCGCCACCAAGTACTCCACCGGGATCGAAGCGCTGAAGAGCGCCGGATTCAAGGTGAAAACCAAGAAGAGCGAGTACGGCACGTTCGTGTGCCAGATCGAGGGCCTGCCGAAGACCTGCGATATCGCCAACAAGGACTACTGGGGGAACTTCCAGTCGACGAAGACAGCCGCGGGCACGTGGGGTGATTGGGCATACGCGACGACCGGGGCCGATTCGTCCAAGCCGAGCAAGAACGTCGCCGAGGGGTGGCGGTACGAGAAGAACCTGGCCATGGATCCGCCGTCCGTGACCCCGCCGAAGCAGTTCACCTCGGTGACGGCGTCGGTTTCGGGCACGGCCAAGGTTGGCAAGACGCTGAAGGTGAAGGCCTCGGCCTCCGCTACGGCCAAGTACACGTACCAGTGGCTGCGCTCGGGCAAGTCCATCAAGGGCGCCACCAAGCCGACGTACAAGCTCACCTCCGCTGACAAGGGAAAGAAGATCTCGGTGAAGGTCACGGCCAAGAAGAGCGGGTACTCGCCTGCGTCCGTCGTATCTAAGGCGAAGAAGATCAAGTAGGTTTTCGGGCGGGCCGGGATAGACCCCCCGGCCCGCTAGCTTTTCGGTGCTTGAGGTATCTCACCCGGGGTTGATAAGACCCTAGGCAGGGCTCGGAAGTCCTACTAAAGTGACATCGAAAGTGCCACGCACTATGCTGGCAGCAATTACGCAACAATTGCGTTTCCTATTTTGAGCGAGACTAGGAGTCACAATGACTTACACCCTCCCCGAGCTGGATTACGATTACTCCGCGCTCGAACCCTTCATCTCCGGGCAGATCATGGAGCTGCACCACTCGAAGCACCACGCCACCTACGTCGCCGGTGCTAACACCGCGCTCGCCGCTCTCGAAGCCGCCCGTGAATCCGGCGACTTCGGCAACATCGCCAAGCTGGAGAAGGATCTGGCCTTCAACCTGGGCGGTCACATCAACCACTCGGTGTTCTGGAAGAACATGGCTCCGAACGCCGGCGGCGCTCCCGAGGGTGAAGTCAAGGCCGCGATCGACGAGTTCTTCGGCTCCTTCGACGCCTTCAAGGCCCAGTTCACCGCCAACGCCAACGGCATCCAGGGCTCCGGCTGGTCCATGCTCGTGTGGGACACCCTCGGCCAGCGCCTGAACATCAACCAGCTCTACGACCAGCAGGGCAACCTGCCCGTCGGCCAGCTGCCCATCTTGCAGCTCGACATGTGGGAGCACGCCTTCTACCTTCAGTACAAGAACGTCAAGGCTGACTACGTGAACGCCTGGTGGAACGTCGTCAACTGGGAGAACGTGGCCGAGCGTCTGGCCGCCGCCCGCGCGGTGGCGCTGTAGGGGCTGAGCGTCCCCGGACTTGATCCGGGGCGCGACTCAAACTCAATCCGCCCCGGGTCCAAGCCCGGGGACGGAGGCGGCCCCTTTCTGGAACTTTCTTAGGATTCTTTCAGGAAGGGGCGTACTATTTAAGGCCTATGAGAGGAGCCAGGTGAACCGGGGGCTAGCTATCGGTGCGCTCACCGCGATGCTTTGCGCGAGCGCGCTCGGCACCGTCTCGCAATTGCAAAAGGACGTTAACCTCCAGGTCGACGGCCAAACCCTCAGGCTCTCCACCTTCGCCATCACTGTCGGCGACGTCCTGGGCCAGCAAGGTATAGAAGTACAGCCCGACGACCACGTCACCCCCCTGCCGACCGACCCGCTCAAAGACGGGCAGGTCATTGAGGTCAAGTACGCCAAACCCCTCACCCTCACCATCGATGGCAAGACCGAGGCGCTCACCTCCTACGCGTTCACAGTCTCCGAGGCTCTCGATATGGCCGAGGTTTCCGGCCTTGAAAACGCCGAGTTTTCGCTTCCTGTCAGCACCAAGATCCCCCGCGAGGGGTTGGAAGTGACCATAAACACGCCGAAGAACGTGACGCTGACCGTCGCCGGGAAGGAACGCAAGGTTTCCACGATGGCGGCCACGGTGGCCGAGCTGCTGGAAGCCGAGGGTGTTGCGGTTGATGGTGATGACGTCGTCGCTCCGGGGGCTGACACCCCGCTTTCCGATGGCGACAAGGTGAAGGTGGACGTCGTCGAGGTTAAGGAAATGGTGAAGGAAGAGGCCATTCCGTTCGAGACCAAGACGACCAAGGACAAGACCATGTGGGCCGGCGAGACCAAGACCAAGGTCGAGGGCAAGGAAGGAACGGCCCGACGCACGTACAAGGTGACGGTCGTCAACGGCAAGAAAACCAGCACCGAAATGGTCGCTGAGAAGGTACTTTCCGAACCGGTGGCCGCGCAGGTGGTGAAGGGAACGAAGGTTTCTCCCGACGGAACGGGCATCAACCTGGCGCGTAAGGAGCAGTGGGAGCGCATCGCGCAGTGCGAATCCTCGGGCAACTGGTCGATCAACACCGGCAACGGCTACTACGGCGGGCTGCAATTCAACAAGCAGTCGTGGGATGCCAACGGGGGCCGCGATTTCGCCGCCTATCCGCACCAGGCCACGAAAGAGCAGCAGATCACGGTTGCGAACCGGTACTGGGAGAAGTCCGGGTTTTCGCCGTGGACGTGCAAGCCGTAATTTGTGGGTGATTGGGGCCTGGAAGGGTGAATGGCTACCCGTTCTGCCTCACCATCCTGGGTTTCCTGACCATATTCCATGCCGTGCTTGCCTCCTATCGTCATCCCGCGCACTACCCCCTACTCGTCATCCAGCGCGCAGTCGCGGGATCTATCTTTTTGGGATCGGCAGGAAAGTAAGAACACCCGTCTACGCATCCAGTGCCAGAGGCATAGGCTAGGCGCATGAGAACACTCCCAACGCCGCGAATCCCTGAACCCGATACCGCACCCGCCCTGAACTGGGGCATCCTCGGGGCCGGCGGGATAGCCCGGCGCTTTACCGCGGCAGTCAATACTTTTACGGCGTCTCGGGTTGCGGCCGTCGGATCTAGGACGCCGGACAAGGGTGAGGCTTTCGCCGCGGCCCACGGCATCGCCAAGTCTTACACCAGCTACGAGCAGCTGGTTTCCGACCCGGAGATCGACGCGGTGTACGTCGCCACTACGCATAATGATCACCACACACCGGCGGCGCTGGCGCTGGAGGCCGGAAAGCCGGTGCTGGTGGAGAAGGCGTTCACGCTGAACTCGGCCCAGGCGAACGCTGTGGTGGAGCTCGCTCGCGAGCGAAATTTGGCCCTGATGGAGGCCATGTGGACGCGGTTCCTGCCCCGAACGGACATCGTTAGGCAGCTCTTGGCCGACGGAACGCTCGGAGAAATCTTCTGGCTGGAGGCCGATCACGGGCAGCCGCTCCAGCACGTGCGCAGGCTCACCGACCCGACGCTCGGCGGCGGGGCGCTGCTGGACTTGGGCGTCTACCCGATTTCGTACGCGGTGTTCGCACTCGGAATCCCGAGCGGCGTGCGGGCCGTCGGCGAGAAGGGTGAGTCCGGGGCCGACGCCCAGGATTTCGTTCTGCTTGATGGTTTCGCAGATCACCCGCGGGCCAAGGCCGCGATCTCGTGCAGTTCTTTTGCGAAGACGCCGACCACTGCGTCGATCTGCGGGGCGGATGCGAGGGTGTTCCTGCCCGGAGATTTCTACACCCCGGGCGTCGTAGAGCTGCGTGACAACGCCGGATGGACGGCCGTCTCGCCAATGCCGACCCTCACTCGTCACCTGGGCATGGCCTACGAGGCCGCCGAATTCGCGCGGGTGGTGAAAGAAGGACGGACGGAATCAACGTTAATGCCCTGGGCGGAAACGCTGGCGGTGATGGGGATTATGGACGAGTGCCGTCGTCAAATGGGGGTTGTGTACCCGGGAGAGTGAGCAAACTCCCCTCCGGGGACATGACGATACCCGACGGGGTTGTGTACCCGGGAGAGTGAACTCTCCCGCATAGCGCCCGCTCACCCTCGTCATCCTGGTTTCTCAACTTGTCTTCCTGGATTTCCCAACTCGTCATCCTGCGCGCAGTCGCAGGATCTCTTCGTGTACCAGAGTCGAAATGTAGATCCCGCGACTGCGCGCGGGATGACGCGTGAAAAGCAAACCGAGTAGAAGCAGTTAGGCCGTCCCGCAACGGAAACCGTCACATCAAAACCCCCTCGAGTTCCAGCAACGCCTGCTTACGCTCAATCCCGGCGGCATAGCCGATGAGCGAACCTCCCGCGCCGACTACCCGATGGCAAGGGATCAAGATGGAGATGGGGTTGCGCCCCACAGCGCTCCCGACCGCGCGAGCCGACGTTCCACCGGCCAACTGCCCATAAGTGGTAGTAGTGCCGTAAGGAACTTCGCGCAACCGCCCCCAAGTCTTGAGCTGAAACGGCGTCCCGGCGGGCGCGAGCGGAAAGTCGATCGGCGGGTTTAGGCCCGCAAAATAGGCGTCCAGCCAGGCGGCCAAGCGGGAGAGTACGGGCGAATTGTCCGTCGGTGGGAGAACGGGCTCAGCTGCGGGTGAAGGTGATGATGGACGTCGATCACTGGCTTGAACCGGTGGCGGATCAAATGAGGGTGCGAACTTAGCTCCCACAAACCACACCCCGGTGACGGCACCGCCGTTAGCCTGCAGGAGCATAGTTCCGAGCGGTGACGGGTAGCTGGCGTTGGACGTCATGGTGAGAGCCTAAGTGAGAATGGGACTTCTCGCAGGGGATCCCAAGCCCCCCGCCGTCGCGCCCAGGCTTCCACCAACCCAAGGCTCCATTTATAAGTGCCAATTAATCATCAGTCCCATAATAAATTGCCACTTATAAATCACGCGGCGGTTCCGTGGAGCGTCGCATGATGGATCGGCTTCTTGCCTGGAAGCGTGCTGATGGTCGGCTTCCTCTGCTCCTCGACGGCGCCCGGCAGGTTGGCAAGACTTGGTTGCTCCTGGAATTTGGCCGCCGCGAGTTCGACTCAGTCCTGCATGTGAACCTAGACGTCAACCCCGGGTGGCAAGCTATTTCGACGCCGACATCTCCCCCTCCCGGATCGTCCCGCTCTTGGAGGCCGAGTACCAGCAGAAAGTGACTCCCGGAAAGACGCTGCTCATCTTCGATGAGGTTCAGTCGTGTTCCCGAGCGCTGACGTCGCTCAAATACTTCGCCGAGGA
>JAISTE010000143.1 GCA_031272825.1 Propionibacteriaceae bacterium
GGAGTAGCCTCGGATACCGGCCTGCCGTCCATCGACCCACGCACAGGCGTGCTTTGGACTGACGCCAACCTGCTTCCTTCGGCGGTAATCACCCGCGACGGATACGACTTCGTCGGCTGGATCGTCTCTGCGGGCGGAAAGCCCGGCGTGCCGGTCAGCGCGGCCAACAGCTACGCCGACCTAGCGGCAGACAAGAGCGCCCCGCAGATCACCCTCGCGGTCGTATGGCAGCCGACATCGAGCGCTTCCCCGATCGGAGACTACCGCCCTTCAGGAATCCGCCAGCAGGGCAGCGGCGATCCGCTGCACATGGACAGCCACACGGTCGCGAGCGACGAGACCGAAACCCCCACTCCTACACCCACGAAAGAGCCAAAGAAAGACCAGCCCGACGAGGACATCCTCCCCGCCACGGGCTTCGACACGCTGAAGATCGCGCTCATCGCCGGAGCGGTCATCGTGGTCGGCGCGGGTGCGCTGTTTATCCGCCGCAGGCACTGATTTTGAGGCTACGAGCACGGTTCGGCACTGATTTCCGGGCCCTCCACCCTCCCCTTTGCAAGATCGTGAACGGAAATCCGGGCTTTGCGAAGTAGGGATTGGTGTTTTCAGCAGATGATGCTCTGGAGCAACGGAAAAATCGAGAATTTCCGTTCACGATCTTGCGAGGGGGTGTTGGTTGTGCGGGAAGGTGCGGCCAGCAGCGCTCCCGCCGCTCAGCTACCGTTCTTGCTTCGCCACGAACCCATTCAGACACATCGACACGAAAGAGACGATAAGCGCGCCGAAGAACGCCGCCCAGAAGCCGTCCACGTGCCAGGCTAGGCCGAAGAGCCCGGCGGCCCAGGACGTCACCCATAGCAGCAGGCCGTTGACGACCAGCAGCATCAACCCCAGCGTCAGGATGATGAAGGGTGCCGAGAACAGCACGAACAGCGGCTTGACTATGGTGTTCACCACGCCGAAGATGACCGCCACAATGGCGAGGGTAACGACCTTGTCGGTGATGTCGTCGCCGGTGAGCTCAATCCCAGGGACGATCCAAGTTGCCAGCGCCAGAGCGCACATATTGACGACGAACCTCGCGAACATGCCCCCAATCTACTGAAGAGAACCCGGGCAGGGCTAGGGACAAGGGCGCGGCTCAGGGAAAACTGGGGGAGAACCGTTAAACACATTGGGCCCCGGAAACCCGGGGCCCAATATTAGAAGCGGGAACGGCTTATACCTTGGAGCCGCTGCGCGTCTCGAGGTCTCAATCGCCTCACCATAGCGAGCAAGCTCGCTATGGATTCGGCTCAATCGACCTTTACGTTGGTAAACCGCTCAGCTCCGCGGGAAGCCATCTCCTCGTACTCGGCCCAGCGGCGGTTGACCTGCTGCTGGCCCAGCTCCAAGAAGCGCTCCGCCGCCTCGGGATCGGTACGGGCGAGAGACTTGAAGCGGTTCTCGCGCTCGTGGTAGTCCTTCAGCGGGATGCGCGGGCGAGGCGAATCCAGCAAGAACGGAACCTTGCCTGCGGCACGCAGCACCGGGTTGTAGCGCATCAGCGGCCAGTGACCGGAGGCCACTGCGCGGTACTGCTGATCCAGACCCTTCTGCATGTCGATGCCGTGCTCGATGCAGTGCGAGTAGGCCAGGATCAGCGACGGGCCGTCATAAGCCTCTGCCTCGCGGAAGGCCGTCAGGGTCTGGGCCTTGTCGGCGCCCATCGCCACTCGGGCCACGTACACGTTGCCGTAGGCGATGGCCTGCATGGCCATGTCCTTCTTGCCCGTCACCTTGCCGGCGGCGGCGAAGCGCGCCACCGCACCCATCGGCGTGGACTTGGAGGCTTGGCCGCCGGTGTTCGAGTAAACCTCGGTGTCCATGACCAGCACGTTCACGTTGCGGCCTGACGCCAACACGTGGTCGACGCCCGCCGAACCGATGTCGTACGCCCAGCCGTCGCCGCCGATGATCCACACCGAGCGGCGCAGCAGGTGATCGCACACAGAACGCAGATCCTCGACCAGCGGCCCGCTCATCGTGTCGAGTTTTTCCTTCAACGCGTCGACGCGGGCGCGCTGGTGCGAAAGCTCGGATTCGTAGCGCTGCGGGGCGTCCAGGATGGAATCGACCATCTCATCGCCCAACTCGGGGCGCAGGGCCTCAAGGCGGGTGCGGGCGGTCTCCGTAGCCACGTCGGCGGCCAGCCGCAGGCCGAGGCCGAACTCGGCGTTGTCCTCGAACAGGGAGTTCGACCAGGCCGGGCCGCGCCCGTACTTGTTGCGCGCCCAGGGCGTCGTCGGCAGGTTGCCGCCGTAGATGGACGAGCAGCCGGTGGCATTCGCCACGGTCGCGCGGCCGCCGAACAGCTGGGTGAGCAGCTTGATGTACGGGGTTTCGCCGCAGCCAGCGCAGGCGCCGGAGAACTCAAACAACGGCTCCATGTACTGGGTGCCGCGGACGGTCGCGAAGTCGATGCGCGAGCGGCGGTTGACCGGGATGGTCTCAAAGAACTTGACGTTCTCCTTCTGCTTTTCGCGATCCAGCACGAGCATCTGGTTGATGGCCTTGCGCTCTCCGCCGTCCGTCTTCACCTTGACCGGGCAGGCCTCGGTGCACAGCGCGCAGCCGGTGCAGTCCTCGGCGTAAACCTGCAAGGTGTACTTGGAACCGGGGAAGCCGGCGGCGTTGAGCTCGGCGGATTCGAAGGATTCCGGTGCGCCCTCAAGGGCGGATTCCGGATAGTACTTGGCGCGCAGCACGGCGTGCGGGCACACGAACGCGCAGTTGCCGCACTGGATGCAGGCCTCCGGATCCCACACGGCGATGATGTCGGAGATGTTGCGCTTCTCGTACTTCGTCGTGCCTGACGGATAGGTGCCGTCGACCGGCAGCGACGAGACGGGCAGGGTGTCGCCCGTCTCCGCCAGCATCGACGCCGTCACCGACTTTACGAAATCGGGCGCGTAGTCCGGCACCGGCGGGATCATCTGCAGATCCGACTGCACGGTCTTGGGAACCTCGACCCGGTGCAGGTCGGCCAGCGAAGAGTCGACGGCCAGCTCGTTCTTGCGCACGACGTCGTCGCCCTTCTTGGCGTACGTCTTGTGAATCGCCTTCTTGACGGCCGCAATCGCGTCGTCCTTGTCCATCACGTTGGAGATGGCAAAGAAGCAGGTCTGCAGCACGGTGTTGATGCGGTTGCCCATACCCGACTTGCGGGCGACCATGTTGGCGTCGATCACCCACAGCTGGATGTCCAGGTCGATGATCTTTTGCTGCATCTGCGTCGGCAATTTCGCGAAGGTTTCGTCAGCCGGGTACGGCGAGTTGATCAGCAATACGGTGCCCTTGCGCGCGTACTTCAGCACGTCGATGCGCTCCATGACGGACCACTGGTGCATCCCGATGAAGCCCGCCTTCTGGATGAGGTAGGGGGCGTCGATCGGGTCGGGGCCGAAGCGCAGGTGCGAGAAGGTGCGGCCACCGGACTTCTTGGAGTCGTAGACGAAGAAGCCCTGGGCGTACATGCCCGGGATGGAGCCGATGATCTTGATCGTGTTCTTGTTTGCGCCCACCGTGCCGTCGGAGCCGAGGCCGAAGAACACCGCGTGGAGCGTCTTATCGGATTCGATCTGCAGGTCGGGGTCGTAGTCGATGGACAGGTGGGTCACATCGTCGTCGATACCGACGGTAAAGCGCGGACGCGGGAAGTCTTTAGCCAGTTCGTCGTACACACCCTTGGCCATGCCTGGGGTGAATTCCTTCGACGACAAGCCATAACGCCCGCCGGTGACGATTGGCAGACGCTGGCGCTTGCCAGAGGCGTAGGCCTCGCCGAGGGCCGCTTCGACGTCCAGGAACAAAGGTTCGCCGTTGGAGCCGGGCTCCTTGGTGCGGTCGAGGACGGCGATCTTGGTGGCGGTGGCCGGAATCTTGGCCAGCAGGGCCTCGACCGGGAACGGGCGGTACAGGCGCTGCAAGATGACGCCGACCTTCTCGCCGTTGGCGTTCAGGTAGTCGACGACCGGCTTGAGCGTCTGGTAGGCCGAGCCCATCACGATCACAACGCGGTCAGCCTCGGGATCGCCGTGGTATTCGACGATCTCGTAGTGACGCCCGGCGATGTGCTCGAACTTCTCCATCGCCCGCTCGACGTGGCCCGGAGCCTCGATATAGAACGGGTTGGAGGATTCGCGGGCCTGGAAGTAGACGTCCGGGTTCTGAGCCGTGCCGCGGATGTACGGGTGCTCAGGGGAAAGCGCGCGCTGGCGATGATCCAGCACTAGCTCAAACGGAATGAGTTCGCGCAGTTGGTCGTCGGTCAGCAGCTCGGCCGAGTTCACCTCGTGGGAGGTGCGGAAGCCGTCGAAAAAGTGGACGAAGGGAACGCGCGAGCTCAAGGTGGCCAGCTGAGCGATGGCCGCCATGTCGTGGGCCTCCTGGACGGAGGTCGAGTTCAGCATCGCGAAGCCGGTGGCGCGCACGGCCATGACGTCCTGGTGGTCGCCGTAGATGGACAGGCCTTGGGCCGCCAGCGAACGTGCCGCCACATGGAAGACGGTCGAGGTCAGCTCGCCCGCGATCTTGTACATGTTCGGGATCATCAGCAGCAGGCCCTGGGAGGCGGTGAAGGTGGTGCCCAGAGCGCCGCCTTGCAGCGCGCCGTGCAGGGCACCGGCCGCGCCGCCCTCGGACTGCATCTCGATGACGACCGGACGGGCACCATATATATTGGTGCGCCCGGCGGAGGCCCAGGAGTCGGCCGATTCAGCCATCGGGGACGACGGCGTGATCGGGTAGATGGAACAAAGCTCGTTCAGTCGGAACGCGGCAGAGGCGGTTGCCTCATTGCCGTCAAGCATCACTCTCTCGCTCATACGAGGGCCTCCTCAATCATCTCGATGGCGTGCACCGGGCATTGTTCGTAGCACTCGGCGCATCCTGTGCATTTGTCGTAGTCGAACCGGTAGCGCAAGCCCTTGCCGAGCTTGATGACCGCATCTTCCGGGCAAGAGCCCAGGCAGCCGTCGCACTCGAAGCAATTGCCGCACGAAAGGCAGCGGCAGGCCTCGGTGAGGGCCCCGTCGTGGCCGACGCCCAAGTTGATCTCGTCGAAGTCGAAGATGCGCTTCTCGGGCTCAAGCTCGGGCTGGGTGGTCTGACGCACGTCGCCGAAGTACCACAGGTGCAGCTTGTTGAACGAGGCGAGCGCATGCTTCGGGCGCTGGCCGGATTCGCGGTGGTTGAGGTAGGCGTCGATCTCGCGGGCGGCCTTCTTGCCGTGCCCGACGCCGATGGTCACCGTACGCTCGGACGGAACCGCGTCGCCGCCGGCGAAGATGCCGGGGACGGACGTCATCAGCGTCTGTGGGTTCACCTTGAGGACGTCGTGCTCGAACTGCATTCCCGGGATCTTGCGCAGGAAGTTGGAGTCGGTTTCCTGGCCGAGGGCCAGGATGACGGTGTCCGCCGCCAGCTTCTCGTACTTTCCGGTGCCGTGCGGGCGGCCGTTCTCGTCGAGTTCCATGATCTCGACCGTGACGTCGTGCTCCTCCTGGGATTGAATGGTGCGCAGCCAGTGCATCTCGACGCCCTCGGCCACCGCTCCTTCCATCTCTTCTTCGTGGGCCGGCATCTGCTCTTCCGTGCGGCGATAGATGACGATTGAGTCTTTCGCGCCAAGACGACGGGCCACGCGGGCCGCGTCCATGGCGGTGTTGCCGCCGCCGTAGATGGCGACGTGTTCGCCGATCTCGGGACGCTCGCCCTTGGCCACCTTCTCCAAGAAGGTGACGGCGTCCATCATCTTGGAGGCGTCGTCGGTGGGGATGTCCACGCGCTTGGAAAGGTGCGCGCCGACGGCCACGAACGCGGCCCCGAAGCCGCCCTCGGCCTGGTCGGCCAGCAGATCCTTGCAAACGTAGTTCTGTACGAACTTGATGCCGAGCTTCTTCAGACGCTCGATTTCGGCGTCGAGGACGTCGCGGGGGAGGCGGTATTCGGGGATGCCGTAGCGCATCATGCCGCCGGGCAGCTCGGAGGCGTCCCGGATTTCGACCTCGTGGCCCATGCGGGCGAGGTGGTAGGCGGCGCTCATGCCCGACGGCCCGGCGCCGATAACCAGCACCTTCTGGCCGGACGAGTAACGCGGCTTCTCGAATTCCCAGCCCTTCTCAAGGGCGAGGTCGCCCAGGTAGCGTTCCACGGAGTGAATGCCGACGGCCCCGTCCAGCTCCACGCGGTTGCAGGCCACCTCGCAGGGGTGGTAGCACACACGGCCGTGGATGGCCGGGAACGGGTTGTTCTTGACGATCTCCCGCCAAGCGTTTTCGTCCTCCCCGGCTTTCACCAGCCGGAGGTACTCCTGGATGTTCTCGCCGGCCGGGCAAGCGTTGTTGCACGGTGGGAGAAGGTCTAAATAAAGAGGCATGCGTGAGCGAACCGGGGTGACCCGGCTGGCGTCAAGAGCAAGATTGGGAAGCTTGGTTATGTCGCGCGCCACAGTGATTCCTTCCTAGTCAATACTGGGCAATCTACCGCTTTGACATGGGATTTTCCACGCGAGAGACCCGATATTTTAGGCATGAAGTATTTTCGTTAATGCGCACCTCAGTGCCACAAGGGAAGCCGGTTCGACGGGTGAACAAAATATGCGTTGGGAGGGATGGGGTACTCGCCCGTCGCCTACCCGTCCCCGGGATCCACCCACTCGTCCTCGGACTTGATCCGCCCGTCCCCGGACTTGATCCGGGGCGGGTACCCCGCGCAGGCCTCTCCATCTCCGGGCCGCTATGTGCCCCGATACTATTGATAGGTATTCGCGCTATTAGTTGCATGCCCATCTATTTGCGCTGCGTGCAGTTAGTTTTCAATAACATTCAATACTCTATCTAAATCCGTAGATAGCTATCCCTAAATCATGACACGTTTCGGAACTTTGCAATCTCCCCTTGCGGAAGAAATCATAACGGTGCTAGGTTTCGAAGCAACCCCAATCAAGGAGGATGAATGAAGAAGTTCAACTCTTTCGCGCTGGCTACGCTGCTTGCGTTCTTCGGGTCGATCGCTGTGGTCGGCTCATCGGCGACGTCGGCCAAGGCCGCTGGCTGTAAAATCGCGGCGAGTACCGCTGGCGGTCGCGTGTCGGTTTGGAATAGGACGTGCTCCTATGTGAAGGCCGCACTTACCTACCGGTCTCCCTCGGGCATATCTGAAACCATTTATGGGGCCAAGAGTGCGTCGTTCTCGCAGACTGCGAAGATTACTTCGCCCTGCGTCACTACCAACACGTTTGCTATCGTCTGGCCGAGTAGCATAACCATCCAGGTGTAGGGACTGGCGATGCTGGCAAGAGTCAAAGCTGCAACGTTGGGCTTCGTATTGGTGCTTACGTGTGGTTGTTCCAGCGGGAGCAACGATTCTCCATACGCGCAGGAGTTCCAGGTAGCGAGATCTCAAACGAGTAATCCAACGATACTCGCTATGTTGGAAGATGGTGTTGTTACAGATCAAGAGTATCTGGAAGCTGAGCAAATTGCTGCTAGGTGTGTAGAAGATGCGGGTTTCCCGGTTGAGATTCTTGAAGAGGGATTAAAAGTATCCAACGTTCTGGACAAGCCTCAATCTGAAGTGAATGCCGTGTATAAGAAATGTGCGCAAGACACTTTAGACGTGGTCGGTGACCTGTACTTCAATATGAAGACAAACCCGGATAACCAGGACTGGAATCTCCTGGTTCTGAACTGTATGAAGAAGTTTAAGGTGGTAGATGACAACTTCACTCTAGACCAGTTCAAAGCTGTTGACATTGAAAACCCGCCCTGGCCCAAGCTCAGCGGAGATGCGTATGGCTGTGAGACTGATCCAACTGGATATTCAGGGGATCAGCCAGATTTGGAGCCCGGCGAAGGATTCAAGATGCGCACTGGGGGCCAGTGAGGCGTGGAACGACCAAAATTCTTGAATGGTTTCCCGAAGTGGCGTCCGGATGTATTGGTTCTTGCGTTTTGCCTTCTGGCTTCAGGGTTCTTGTTGGCCATGTTGCTTCTGCCTGATTCTCCGCCTGGTGTGCTGCAGGAAGCCGAGAGCGGGGAACGTGTCGTAGCTGTGGAACCTGTGGAGTTCCGCGACGAGCACGACATGATGTTCGTGGCCCGGACATCCCCGGGGTTGGTTGGCCGCTCCCCGGTTGATGGGGTGGTGACGCAGAGCAGGTGTAGGGCAGGTTCTATGGTGAAATCCGGAGATGTCGTGTTCCGTGTTGGTGACGTTCCTATCGTCGCCCTATGGACTGAGCACCCGCTCTTTCGCAATGTAAAAATGGGGATGAAGGGCGAAGACGTCCAAGCGCTGTCCGCTGCGCTGAAGGAGCTCGGATACGACATCGGCAGCGAGAAACAGTGGGATAGCGTGGATATGAGCTCCTACAAGAAATTTCTCTCTGAACGAGGAGTAGATTCCAGCGTTAACGACGTGGCCTATGCTGATCTGCTGCCAATGCCCGCTAAAGAAACGAAGGTGGCCGCCTGCAGTGCGCATGAACGGGAACTAATAGTCGCAGGAGATGAGCTGCTGCGCTTTTCCGATGCGCTCGAGTCATTACAAATCGCCGAGCTGGAGGGATTGGCGGCTGGTAAACATTTAGTGTTCAGCGGGGACAATAGTGCTGAGCTTTCTGAGGAGGGTACTATTTCAGACTCCGAGTTCCTTGCGGCAGTCTCGGCTGGTCTCCAATCATCCCAACAGAACAGCGCCGAAGGGGGCTCCCTGATAGCCACAGTAAATCTGAATGTGGCCCTCGCTGAACCTGTGCACGCACTTGCGGTTCCACCGTCGTCGCTATTTGCCGTCTCGGGAGGCGATGGCTGTGTTATGACCTCGGATGGTAACAGCATCAAAGTGCACATAGTCTCCTCCGCTATGGGCTCGACGCTGGTGAGCGCTGAGAAGGGCTTTTCGAAAGTTTTCGTCTATCCGAAAGAGTACCCGAAATGCTAATGCGGGGCGTCGGGCTGGGCCACTGGTTCCCGGCTACCGCTGCGTTGTTCAGCCGCCTCTCGTTCGAGCTGGCATCGGGAAAGGTCTACGGCCTCATCGGTCCATCGGGATCTGGAAAATCGACGTTGTTGTCCATTTTGGCCGGATGGATCGAGCCCAAAGAGGGAAAGGTAGAGAAGGAAGGAATCGCCGCAATCGCGTGGGTCGCACAGCATCCATTCGGAGTGGGGAAACGCTCGGTACTTGACCATGTTTCCCTGCCGCTTATGTGCAGGGGAGCAGATCGCGCAAGCGCTGAGAGGGAAGCGAGCGAGCTGTTGGAGCAATTCGGGCTAGCCGAGGCCAAGGATCGCAATTTCTCGGCGCTGTCCGGTGGTGAGGGTCAGCGTCTGATGCTGGCCCGCGCCGTCGCAAAGGCGCCGCAGCTGCTGCTTGTCGACGAGCCTACGGCAGGATTGGATCGCCGCACTGCCGCATCAGTAAACGAGCGTATGGGCCAGCTTTCGCACCGGAACATGATTGTGGTCGTCGCCACACACGACGAAGCCACAATGTCTGCCTGCGACGAATTAATCGACCTCAACAAAGAGTGCGGATGAAGCGGCTATCCACACTGTCATGGGTAGGGGTTCTATCCGAGGCGGACCGTAACATTTCCAGCGGGGTGACGCGGGGACCCATCTGGGCGGCGCTTTTCTTCGTGCTGGTTGGATTGTGCGCATGTGCCGACGTACTGGCCGTCGGGACAGTGGCAACCGAGGCCAGGGAATATTTGCAAGTAGGGGCGTCGACCTTTGTCTTGAAATCCGATAGAGCAGTGGATGGGAGAACCTGCGAGAACCTCGGCAATGTCACCGGCGTACTCGGCGCTGGAGCACTTCGCTCGACATCCCAAACTCTTGTATTCGCCGCGACGCCCAGCTCACCGGTACCCATTATGGAAAGTACCCCCGGTTTGGGAACTGTGCTCGGGTTGGCGCACAAACCGGCAGACGGCCTGTTGGTTCCGCGCTCGTTAGCAGACTCTCTAGGGCTGACCAAGGGCGGAAACGCCCCGGTTCTCCCGCCAATGCCGGGCCGATCAGCCGAAAGCAATGAAGTGAAGATCGCCGGCGTTTACGAATACCCAGAAGACGGACGCAGCCGCGATCTGGGTTACCTCGCCCTCGCCCAAGTACCTGGGGCTGACGTCTTCGATTCGTGCTGGCTCAAGCTCTGGCCCCCTGATCCCGAATACGCCTCAAGTTTGCTTCGCACTGCACTCACATCCCGGAAAGCCCAGGACGCCACCGTCCGTCAGCTCAACTCTTCCAGGGGTCTCGAGTTCAATCCGTCGTCCCAATATGAGCGACGCCCAACTCGCTACATTTGGATCATCGGACTGCTAGGCGGGTTCGGGCTGGGCACCGTTTCGGCGCGTACGAGAAAGCTAGAACTTGCCTCCAACTTGCACGCGGGCTACCCAAAGCGGCGACTGGAAGGGCAGATGCTGCTGGAAGGCGGCTTCTGGGTGATGTCGGGCACGCTGCTGGTATCGGCGGCGGTCGTCTACCTAAACAGGCTCTATGGTCTGGGTCTATGGGGAATCTCTGCTCTAGGCGGGATGAAGGTACCCCTGTGCGCGGCCCTGGGTGCGCTAGCGGGAGTTTGGCTCGCAACCCACACCACAAGAGAGGAGGCGCTCTTCAGCTACTTCAAGGAACGGTGAAAGCGTTCATTGTCGGGAAATTGTCGTTGCAAGTCCGAATCCACAGCAATATTCCGACAATGAACGACGTCATTGGTGATGGTGGCCAGAACAACCAGGCAAGCGGCCCGTTAAGCGCTGAGGCCCGCCGGGGGCGGCGGGCTCTCAGACTCAAGGGGATAGTGAGATGTGTTGATCTCAAGACGCTTGTGTTCACTATCCCGCTTCGCGGGTTCAACCCCTGTCAAGCTTTTCTGAAAGCCTAACAACCGTTTGCTCGGCCAATCACTGCTGGCGCCCGATTGGGGACTGGCCTGCGCAAATACTGCCCCAAGGGCCCAATCTCAGTGGGTCCATGTGCCCCAACTTTCCCTCGACGAACGACGGCCCGGGCACGAATAGCTCAAGTTCGCCTGGCCCGGTATTGACTGATGTCCCTCGTTCCGCTTCATATGCCGCGCTACGCTTACGCCAAAACTCGTAAGCGAGGTACTACTAATGAGCCAGAACTATCAGCCATATCCGCCCGAACCCGGGCAGCCGAATCCGAGCGGGCAGCCCAATCCCTACGGCCAGCCGAATCCCTACGGCCAGCCCAGTGCCTACGGCCAGCCCAACCCGTATTCGGCCTACCAACAGCAGCCAGAGGGCGACCCAATGGATCTGTCCCTTCCCTGGTACGGCATCGGCCTGGTCGACGCCTACAAGCGCTTTTTCAAGAAGTACACGGTCTTCACCGGCAGGGCCTCACGCGGCGAGTATTGGTGGGTTGCCTTGGTCAACTTCATCATTGTCGCGGTTCTGCGCCTGCTGGTCAGCATGTTCGGCACCGACTGGAACGCCGCCACCAGGTTTGATCCGATGCCGCTCAACGGCTTCGGTGTATTAGTGAACATCATCCAGGCTCTGTTTGCGTTGGCCATCCTGGTTCCGTCGCTGGCCCTCGTCTGGCGGCGATTCCACGACATCGACAAACCCGGCCCCTATTACTTTGTGGCTCTAATCCCGCTCGTGGGCTGGATCATGGTGATCTACTGGCTAGCGTCGCGGTCCAAGCCCGAGGGTGCAAGGTTCGACGTCCGCAGCCAGTATTAGCCAAGAGCTGAAGTCTGTTCAGGTAAATACCTGAACCCATACTGCCAGAGGCCGCCCCGGGTAAAGCCCGGGGACGGCCCCATTTCTGCGAACTCCACGTCAAACCCCTTGCTCGTAATAGACATCCCCGGACTTGAGCCGGGGCTTCCCAACACCCCTCCCAACCCAACTTGAGACGATCCGTCTCATATCCTGTCCATGGGCTAGCAGCCGGTTCGAGAAACCACCTGCGACGTGGAAAGATAAGCCTCATGAGTCAGCGAAAAATCGGCGTAACCGAGCTCGTCCTGCGTGACGGACACCAAAGCCTGTTGGCAACGCGTATGGCCCTCGAAGACATGGTTGATGCATGCGAGGACATTGACAATGCCGGCTATTGGTCCGTTGAGTGTTGGGGCGGTGCCACCTACGACGCCTGTATCCGATACCTCAACGAGGATCCCTGGGAGCGTCTGCGTACGTTCCGCAAGTTGATGCCCAACTCCCGCCTGCAGATGCTGCTGCGCGGCCAGAACCTGCTGGGCTACCGTCACTACCAGGACGAGGTGGTTGACCGCTTCGTCAAGAAGTCCGCCGAAAACGGCATGGACGTCTTCCGTGTGTTCGATGCGCTGAACGATCCGCGCAACCTCGAACAGGCGATGAAGTCGGTTCACGACGCCAAGGAGATCAACCCCAACGTCCACGCACAGGGCACGATCTGCTACACCATCTCCCCCGTCCACACCGTGGAAGGCTATGTGAAGGTGGCCGGGCAGCTGCTCGACATGGGCGCGGATTCCATCTGCCTGAAGGACATGGCCGCCCTGCTCCAGCCCAAGCCCGCCTACGACATCGTGCGCGGCATCAAGGAGACCTACGGCGAGGACACCATGATCTCGGTGCACTGCCACTCCACCACGGGCGTCACCTTCATCTCCTTGCAGAAGGCCATTGAGGCCGGGGCCGACGTCGTCGACACCTCGATCTCCTCCCTGTCCCTCGGCCCGGGCCACAACCCGACCGAATCCCTGGTGGCCGCCCTTGAGGGCACCGAGTACACCACCGACCTGGACATGAGCCGCCTGATCAAGATCCGCGACCACTTCAAGAAGATTCGTCCGAAGTACAAGCAGTTCGAATCTGCGACGCTGGTGGACACCGACATCTTCCAGTCCCAGATCCCGGGCGGGATGCTCTCCAACATGGAGTCCCAGCTCAAGGCTCAGGGTGCGGCCGATCGCATCGGCGAAGTGATGACGGAAGTGGCCAAGGTCAAGGCCGTGGCCGGTTATCCTCCGCTAGTGACGCCGTCGAGCCAGATCGTGGGCACGCAGGCCGTGTTCAACGTTCTATTCGGCCCATACAAGCGCCTGACCGCCGAGTTCGCCGACCTGATGCTCGGCTACTACGGCCAGTCGCTCGGCGAGCGCGACCCCAAGGTCGTCGAGATCGCGGAGAAGCAGTTCAACAAGAAGCCGATCACCGTTCGTCCGGCCGACCTGCTCCCTCCCGAGTGGGACAACCTGGTCGAGGAGGCCTCCAAGCTGGAGGGCTTCGACGGCTCGGAGGAGGACGTCCTCACGTACGCGATGTTCCCGAACGTCGCGCCCACCTTCCTCGCCAACCGCTACGAGGGCCCGAAGTCGGTCGCCATGACCGAGGCCCAGCTGGAGGCGGCGAAGAACTCCAAGTCGAACTCGATCTCCGGACCGATCACCTACAAGGTCACCATGGGCGCAGTGGAACACTCCGTCAAGGTGGAACCGGCTTAGGGGAGACATGGCAAACAAACCGTTGACAATGGAGGATCGCGTCGAGAAGCTTCACGACGCCCAGGCCCACAACAAGGCCGGCGGTGGCGAGAAGCGCATCGAAAAGCAGCACTCCCAGGGCAAGCTGACGGCGCGCGAGCGCATCGACGCTCTGCTCGATCCGGGCAGCTTCAACGAAGTGGGCCTGTTCCGTAAGAACCGCACGACCACGTTCGGCATGGACAAGGCGGATATGCCGGCTGAGGGCGTCGTCACCGGTTCGGGCACCGTTCGCGGGCGTCCGATCCACGTGGCCTCCCAGGACTTCACCGTCATGGGCGGTTCCGCGGGCGAATCCCACAACAAGAAGGTCGTGGAGATGATGGAGTCGGCGCTTGCCACCGGCACGCCGTTCCTGATCTTCAACGATTCGGGCGGCGCGCGCATCCAAGAGGGCATCGACTCCCTCTCCGGCTACGGCCAGGTGTTCTACGCGAACGTGAAGCTCTCGGGTGTCGTCCCGCAGATCTGCATCATCGCCGGACCGTGCGCTGGCGGTGCCGTGTACTCGCCGGCCCTGGCTGATTACGTCATCCAGACGCGCAAGGCCCAGATGTTCATCACCGGCCCGGCCGTCATCAAGCAGGTGACGGGCGAGGAGATCACCGGCGAGGCGCTCGGCGGTGCCGACGCCCACCAGAACATCTCCGGCGTGAACCACTTCGTGGCCGACGACGACGAGCAGGCGATTGCGATCGCTAAGAAGCTGCTGAGCTTCTTCCCGCAGAACAACCGCGAAGATCCGCCGATCGTGGACACCGATCCGGACATGTCCTACAACCCCAAGTTGCTCGACATCATCCCGACGGAAGACAAGAAGGGCTACGACGTCCGCGACATCATCAAGGAGGTCGTCGACCTCGGGGACTTCCTCGAAGTGCAGGCGGGCTACGCGAAGAACATCGTGGTCGGCTACGCGCGCATCAACGGCCGCTCGGTCGGCATCGTGGCGAATAACCCGATGGCGATGGCCGGTGTGCTGGACATCAACGCCTCCGACAAGGGTGCGAAGTTCGTCTCGACGTGCGATGCGTTCAACATTCCGATCGTCACCTTCGTCGACGTCCCGGGTTACCTCCCCGGCGTCGCCCAGGAGCACGGGGGCATCATCCGCCACGGCGCGAAGATGCTGTACGCGTACTCGGAGGCGACGGTTCCGCTGATCACCGTGGTGCTGCGCAAGTCCTACGGCGGTTCCTATCTCGCGATGGCCTCCAAGGACTTGGGTGCCGACCGGGTGTTCGCCTGGCCGACGGCCGAGATCGCGGTCATGGGTGCCGAGGGCGCCGCGGCTGTGGTGTTCAAGAAGGAAATCGCTGCCGCCGACGACCCGGAGAAGGCCCGCGAGGAGAAGATCCAGGAATACCGCGACACCTTCGCCACGCCGTTCATGTCCGCCGCCCGCGGCCTCGTGGACGAGATCATCGATCCGGGCGAGACGCGCGCCAAGATCGCCAACGCCCTGGAGCTGCTGGCGAACAAGCGCAAGACGCGTCCGGAAAAGAAGCACGGCCTGGAGCCGGTGTAAGGAGCAAACCATGGCAGATGAGAAAAAACTCGAAGAGCTGGTCAAGTCTCTCACCGACCGGATCCGTGACCTGGAGATCCAGGTTCGCACTCTGAAAGGCAAGACCGATCAGATCCCTGAAGAGCATCTAACGATGATCGCCGCCGCTGTGGCCGCCTATCTCGGGTACGAGGGCGAGCCGCGGCAGCCACACTTCAACGCGCCCAAGGCTAAGGCCGCAAGGTAAGGAATTGAAATGAAACTGAAAGTAACCGTAAACCAGGTGCCTTACGAGGTCGAGGTCGAGGTCGAAGAGAAGAAGGCGGCCCCGCTGGGCTCTATCGTGATCGGCGGTGGCGGCGCTGCTCCGGCGGCCCCGGCATCCTCCGGAGCGGCTTCTGCTTCCGGCAACGCCGTCCCGGCCCCGCTGGCTGGCACCGTGCTGCGCATCGAGACCGAGGAAGGCAAGGACGTAAAGTCCGGAGACCTGCTGCTCGTGCTCGAGGCCATGAAGATGGAGACCGAGATCACCTCGCCGCGCGACGGCAAGGTGGGCAAGATCCTCGTCAAGCCCGGCGACGCCGTTCAGGTGGGCCAGGGCCTGGTCGAGCTCGGCTGACAAGACTCAACAAGGAGGCGGCTCAGGCCGCCTCCTTGGCGTTTAAGAATCAGGAATGCAGCACAACCGTCTCCACGTACGGATACTTCGACTTGGCATTATGCGCACCCCCGAAGGCCGCCTGGGTGTACTTCGCCGACATGATCACAGCGCAGTGATCGGACTTCTTGAGCAGCGCCGCGACGTAGGCCTTGGCACCTTCTTCGGTGGAGGCGTCGTAGCCGTAGCCCGTGAGCACGTGGTAGGGCTTGGTGCGATCCACTAGGTCGGCCACGTGGTAGGTCTTGCCGTCAGCCGTGTAGCTCAGGCCCCAGGTCTTGTTCTGGGCCAGGGCCTCGGTGAAAGCCTGAACGGCCTTCGTTAGTTTGGCGTCGACCTTGAGTGCGGGAACAGCCGGGTACTTGGTGCCGCCGCAGGTGCGCGCCTCGGAGCGAACCTCGTTCAGCGCGTTCACCGCGTAGTCGACGGCCTCGGGCGCGGCAACCGTAAGCGTAGTGGGCGCTGTTGGCGGGGTAGGAACCTTCTTGGTCGCCTTTGAGGTCACGCACCGAGTGGTGTACTTCTCCTTGTAGTAGCAGGCCTTCACGGCGAGCTTCTTTCCGGCGTCGGTCGATTTCACCGTGTAGGTCTTCTTCGTTGCGCCCTTGATCGCCTTCCCGCCGCGCAGCCACTGGTAGTAGATCTTGGCCTTGGGCTTCGTAGCAGTATCGGCCTTCGCGGTGAGTTTTTGCCCGACGGCCGGCGTGGTGTCCGAGATCTTCGGCTTAGCAATCTTGGTGATCGTCTTGGCGTTGGCGGCAGGCGCAGAGGCACAGGCGAGGCCGAGGACGACGGCGAGCGTCAAAGTGAGGAGCATGGGCTTGCGGAACATGGGCCGAAGCCTAATGAAAAGGTATGAAAGTTAGCTAGGGCCTGAGTGCCCAAGAGCTTGGGCCCGATAGATAGTGTCAGCAGGGCTAGGGCTATCAAGTGCGAGTTTTTCGTAGCCCAAACTTCGCTTTACAAGGTGGTATAGAGCTTTGGTGGTATTGACACCCTGATATAAACGGCTAGAGTCGCACACATGCCATTCCCCGAGGACACGCCGGAGCTGGCCGCCAAGCGCAGCCGCGAACAGGCGACGATGCGTCTGATGATCGGGATTTACTGCAAGGGCCATCACCTGCTGCCAGCCGACGCCGACGTCGAAGCTGAGCCCGAAGCCCAGCAAAAGCGTAAGCCCAGCGTCAGACAGCGTCCGCTGTGCCTAGAGTGTGAGGTGCTCTACAACTACTCCAAACGCCACATCCAGTTTTGCCGCCGCATGGGCGTCAAGACCTTTTGCTCCGCCTGCCCCGTCCCGTGCTTCAAGGGGACGAATGGTGAGCGCATCCGCGAGGTGATGCGCTATTCCGGGCCGCGGATGCTGCTCCACGACCCGGTTATGGCGATCCACCACCTGTTCGTGCAGCTGCGCAAGAAGCGCGGTCACGTGGAGCAGGTGGGCATTCAGCGCCGTCAGCGGGCGGTTCCCTTGCAGGCGGCGAATACGGAACTCACTTCGAGCGAATCGAGTAAGTCTTAGTCTTCGACTTGCAGGTAGAAGATCCCAGATATGAGATCGAAACCTTGTGCTTGCCCTTGGTGAGCCTGGGCAGCAGCACCGTGTGTTTGCCTGCGGCGGAGATCTTTTTCTTCCATTTACCGACGCTCACGAGGATCTTGCCTGTGGCCCGAACCCCATC
>JAISTE010000058.1 GCA_031272825.1 Propionibacteriaceae bacterium
GAGGTATTTGCACTCGCTTGGGCCGGAAACCGTACCGCCCGAAACAGTGGCTGCCTTTGCGCAGTCTTCGGTCTCAGCCCAGGCGACCACCTCCTTCGCGGGGTGCAGGTAGAAGCTCGCTCCGGGAAGCGTCATTTCCGAGTAGGCAGCCGTGTACCAGACGACTTGGCCGGTGTTCGCGCCGGTAAGGCCGTCGGTCAGTGGATGGAAGGTGATCGATACCGAGCTGGAAAGCTTGCCGTACACGGCCCGCAGCGTGGTGTCGCCCGTCATGGTGTGGAAGTTGAAGGGGTACGACAGCACGCCCGTCGCCTCGCGGCCTTCGACCTGTTCAACCGATTCCCACCCGTAGAACACGCATCTCTCACCGCCGGGCAAGGTCTCAGGCTGCGTCTTTGAGCCGTCAGCCACGCGGGCCTGGGTGCCGAAGTCGTAGGCCTTCTCGTCAACCTGCGGGTCGCTGGAGTTTTTCCATCCGCCGCCCGCGCACTTCCCCGACGAGGCCGCCACGCCGACCGGGTCATAGCTGATCTTGAACCCGGAGGTCTTCCACAGCCCGTAGACCTTGGTGTTCTTGGTGATCGGGGTGGTGAACTTGAAATCGACGGTGTACGTCGTTCCGGCGATCTTCGTGACCCAACCCTTGAACTGGCCGAGGGCATTACCCTCCCCGTCGTAGTAGCTCTGGTTCACGACGTAATCGCTCGGGGCGCTGGCATAGGAGCCGTAGGGGACGGTCTGGGAATCCACCTCGGTGGTGTCGCGCACCGAGCGGTAGAACTCCACCTCGAAGGTCTGGGAGTTCTGCCACTTTGCGAACAAGGTGACGTTGTGCGCGGGCATGGCGCTCTTAAAGTTGAACTTTTCACACCCGACCGCCGATTCGCGGGCGCAGTCGGCGGTGTCATACCAGCCGACGAACGTGTAGCCCTCTCGGGTCGGGGTCGCGGGCTCGTATAACTCCAGCGAGCGCAGGTACGGCACGTTCCAGGCGGGCAAAGCAGTTCCCGTGCCGGTGCCGGGCTTGCCGCCCTGCAGGTCGAAGCTGAGCGTGTAGGTCTCTGCCTTGTAGTACAAGTACAGGTGATACGGGTTGTCAAGGCTGGGTGCATTTGGGTACACAGTTTGGAAATACGACCATGTTGAGTTGCCGCCGACTCCGGCAGCCAGATTTAACCCAGCGATCATGCCTGCGATCGGCTTATGGAATGCATCAATATTGCTCTGAGACTTGTTAACGTCGCTGACACCGGTGATGCTCCAGTAGACGACTTGCGAATACGGCTCAGCAACGTTGTCGGCAGTCTGATCGATATAACACGAACCCTGGTAGTACTCGGGGGATGACTTATCGCAAGCGGTCGAGTTCGTGTCTTGAAGCATGTAGTGGAAGTAGGTCGGTTGCTGGCCAGACGTGAAGTACTCGGCTATCACCGTGTAGTTCGTTGCTCCGTTTGTAGGCAAGATATTTGCCGTCAGCATCGGCCTTAGCGAAATCCACGCAGTGTTCTCCACTAGGCCGCTGACATTGAACTGATAAGGCTTGTTGTTATCCAACCCAGCCCACGTGGCCTTGGGGTTGGTAAGCGTGGGGAAGACGTCGGCGATGGACTGGCCGACGCGCGCAGTGATCGTGTATTCGCTTTCCGTGTAGACGTGAGCGGGATCTTGCGTGGTGTCTCTGATGGTTCCGGCGCCGAGGCTGAACGTGATGGTGTAGTCCTTGCGGTCGTAGTACAGGTTCACGATCGAGGTTCCGTCGGAGCGCAGCGGATCGGACTGCGACCAGGCGTATTGGGCCCAGGATTGGTTATTGCTATAGATCCACTCAAGAGGCGAGGAGGCTGAGGCGGCGCTCGTCACCGCCGACAAGACCGCGTTCCAGTTGCCGCTTGAGTCGCTGGGGAAGGTATCTCCCGCGCACAAAGATAGTCCCGTGCCGCAATCCGCCTGACTGGTGGGGGCGGGCACCGTATAGCTCCTTGAGAAGGCGTAGTTTGACGCCTTCCGCGCGCCGTTATCATCGGATTCGGCCTTCTCCAGCCACAGCACGATCGTGTAGCCGACCGGCTCGCCTTGCCACACGGCATACAAGGTGAGTTCGTTCGTTATAGGCGTCGAAGCGAAGTCAAACGGGTTCTGGTTCCCCGGCTGGGTCGTCCAATACAAGAACGTGTAGCCGGGGCGGACGGGATCGGCGGGCTTTTTCGCCTTACCGCCTGGCTCGATAGCCTGCGTGTCCACGCTCGAGCCGCCCTGCGAATCGAAAACCACGTTGATGTTCTCGGAAAAGTAGGGCACTAAGAAAACATCGGCTTGGGGTTGAGCTGAATCGAGGTAATAGATTTTCGAAGGCGAATCCCCATCCTTGTACCAGTGCTGGAATCGCATTCCCGGGGGCGTGTCCATCGCAGCCCAGCAGCGCTGCGGCACGTCGAAGGTCGTACCCGGCTCAATCTCCTGTGTGCAAAAGACGTTGTTACCGAAGTACTCGCCGGAGCGGTAGGAGATCAGTACTTTGTTAGAAAAGACGGCATAGAGCGTGACATCGGCGGTAACCACCTGATTGGAAAAGCCCCAGAAGTCCTCGCGGCAGTATCCCGACGAAGGCGGCTGGCCGTTGGCACAGGTGTGGCTGTCTGCGCGCGGAGCCCCATCCGAGGGATCGTCAATTGACCAGCCCCGGAAGCTCACCCTCCCCTGGGCCGCATTCACCGGTGGCGGGGTCGGCTCGGTGATCTTGCCGCCGTCCGCAACCGTCTGGGTGGGCATCGCCGTATAAGCGGCGCTGCCGTCGATGAAGTAGACCGTCCATTCGCTGGCCGCGGCAGCATCCACCGCGCCAAACGCAAACATGGAAACGCCGAGCGCGAATGCCGTTACGGCAGCCGCAGCCCGCCTAAGTACTGTTCGCGCACTGGATCGCGCATATTGGATCATCCCGATTCCCCTTGTCACTCATGTGACTGGCATGCCCACCGCGATCAATAGATCGCCCGAGATACCTGTTCCCCCGACAGTGCCGAATAATCCATTCGGTGTATGAATACTACCGAAATATGCGTATAGTTCCAGCTCTTCAGCAATTAGTCCGCGCAGACTCGAACCTGCGGCTTAACAGTTCTCAAAATAGCCGCGAACTACCCGCGACGTTGCTCGTCGTCAGCGTCTATCGCTGTGCTCGGCACTTCCTCCTCACAACAATCACTCGAGCTACGCTCGGCGTTGTTGCTCGTCGTCAGTGTCCCCGTGGATGTCGATCCTCCAACCGGTCAACCTCGCGGCGAGCCGCGCATTCTGCCCTTCGCGGCCGATCGCCAGAGAAAGCTGGTAGTCCGGAACGATGGCCCGTGCGGCCTGCGCGGCCTGATCCACGACCGTCACCGAAGTCACCTTCGCGGGAGACAGGGCCTGCTTGATGAACTCGGCCGGATCGTCGGAGTAATCGATGATGTCGATCTTCTCCCCGTTCAGCTCGGCCATGACGGCGCGCACCCGCGCACCCATCTCGCCGATACAAGCGCCCTTGGCCGAGACGTTCTTGTCGCGCGACCACACGGCGATCTTGGTGCGGTGGCCCGGCTCGCGGGCAATCGCCTTGATCTCCACGATCCCCTGCTCGATCTCAGGAGATTCCAGGCGGAACAGCTTCAACACCAGCCCCGGGTGCGTGCGCGAGACGACGACCTGCATTCCGCGCGGCTCGCGGCGCACCGCCACGACGTAGACGCGCATGCGCTTGCCGTGCGAGTACACCTCGCCGGGCGCCTGCTCGGCCAGCGGCAGCAGCCCCTCGACGCCCTCACCCAGGTCTACCCGAACCGTGCGCGAATCCTTGTCCTGCTGCACGACGCCCACGAGAATGTCGCCCTCAGCGCCGGAGAAATGCCCGTACTTCTGGTCATCCTCGGCAGCGCGCAGACGCTGCGTGATGACCTGCCGCGCGGTGGCGGCGGCAACCCGACCGAAATCGGAGGGCGTGTCGTCGGCTTCCCCGATCTTCTCGCCCAGGTCGTCGAGCACGGGGACGACGATCCGCACAGCCCCCGTGCGCTTGTCGATCTCCGCCCTGGCCCCCTCCTTGGCGTCCTTCGACTTCGAGTAGGCGTTGACCAGCGCGTCTTGCAGCGCACCGATCAGCACCTCCATGCTGATTTCGCGATCGCGTTCTAGCTGCCGCAGTGCGGCGATGTCGATATCCATTCTCACTCCCTGAATTCCACTTGGACGTACGCTTTTGCCACATCGGGCCAAGCCAGAGCCTGTTCCTTGCCGTCGACGTCCAACAACAGCTCATCTCCCGCGCTCAAGATGCGCCCGGTCACCGCCCCTTGCGGCATTGATACTTCCACAAGCCTGCCGGTGTTGCGCCTGAAGTGCTTGGGTTCGGTCAGCGCCCGGTTGACGCCGCGGGTCGAGACCTCCAGCGTGTAGGGCGCGTTGCCCGCAACGTCGGATTCGTCGAGCGCGCGCGAGATCGCCCGGGTCGCTTCGGCGATGTCGTCGAGGGAAGGCCCATGGCCGTCCTCGCCGTCACCGTCTAGGAAAACTTGCACGAGTTGGCGCTTGCCCGCCTTGCGGACTTCCAGCCTGTCGATCTCCAGATTGAGCGCGCTCACGACCGGCTCCAAAACTCCAGCCAAGGCCTGCTTGTTCATGCCCGCTCCAATCCAGTTGTGAAATGACTTGTAGGTTTCAGCTTATCCCTTAACTGTCTGGATGAGCACTGATACGGCCGTCTCGACCGGTACTTCGGCAGAACTCAGCGAGGCGCGATCCTTGACTTCCACGGTGCCGTTCTTGAGCCCGCGGCCGATGACCAGCGAGGTCGGGATGCCGATGAGCTCGGCGTCGGCGAACTTCACGCCCGGGGAAACGTTGCGGTCATCGATCAACACGTCGATACCGGCCTCGGACAGCTCGGCGGCCAGCTTCTCGGCGGTCTGTGCGATCTCCTCGCCCTTGCCCGCGGTGACGATGTGCAGGTCGAAGGGGGCGACGGTACGCGGCCAGGCCAGGCCCTTGGCGTCGCAGGTCTTCTCCGCGATGACGGCCACCGCCCGCGAAACCCCGAAGCCGTAGGAACCCATGGTCACGGTGACCAGCTTGCCGTTGCGGTCGAGCACCTTCAGGTCAAGCGCCTTGGCGTACTTGCGCCCGAGCTGGAAGATGTGCCCGAGCTCGATGCCGCGGGCGAGCTTCAGCGGGCCGGAACCGTCGGGGGCCGGATCGCCGTCGCGAACCTCGGCCACGTCGAGTACCCCGTCGGCGGTGAAATCCCGCCCATAGACGACGTCCAACTGGTGTTTGTCTACCTCGTTTGCGCCCGTCACCCAGCGGGTACCCTTCACCACGCGCGGGTCGACTACATAGCGGATGCCCGACTCGGATTCCTCACCGAGGATCTGCACCGCCTGGCCGTCGACCACCTTGACCGGGCCGATATAGCCCTTGACCAGCACCGGATACTGGGCGAAGTCCTCGTCGGTGAAAGGCTCGGCGACGGCGGGTTCCAACTGGGCCTCAAGCCGCTTCTCGTCCACCTCACGGTCGCCGGGCAGCCCCACGATCAGCACGGATTTCTTGCCCTCGGCGTCGGTCACCTTGAACACGAGGTTCTTCAGCGTATCGGCGGCCTCCCAGGCGCGTTCGCGCGGATGATCGGCGTTGATGCGCTCGACTAGATCGACGATCGTCGGCGTTCCGGGAGTATCGACGACCTGAACCGGGCCCACCTCGGAAAAGTCCTGTTCGGCGGGGGGCGTGATGCGCACTGCCTCGACGTTGGCGGCGAACCCGGCGGGCGATACCACGAAGGTGTCCTCCCCTGCCTCGGCCTCGATCAAGAACTCCTCGGAGCGCGAGCCGCCCATGGCCCCGGCCATCGCCTGCACCATGGTGTACTTCAGGCCGAGCCTGTCCATGATGCGCATGTAGGCGGTGCGGTGCTTCTCGTAGGCGGCTTTCAGCCCCTCGTCGTCGACGTCGAAGGAGTAGGAGTCCTCCATGATGAACTCGCGGCCGCGCAGCAGCCCGGCTCGCGGGCGGGCCTCATCGCGGTACTTCGGGGTGATGTGGTACAGAATCAACGGCAGATCCTTGTACGACGAGCACAGATCCTTCACCGCCAGCGTGAACATTTCCTCGTGGGTGGGGGCCAGCAGGTAGTCGGCAGACTTGCGGTCTTTGAGCCTGAACAAGGTGGGCCCGTACTCTTCCCAACGGTTGGAAATCTCGAAGGGCTCGCGCGGCAGCAGGGCGGGGATGCGCATCTCCTGGGCGCCGATGGCGTTCAGCTCCTCGCGCACCACCTGCTCGATCTTGTTGTAGACCTTCTGCCCCAGCGGAAGCATCGTGTAGATGCCAGGCCCGATGCGGCGCACGTAGCCGGCGCGCACCAGCCACTTGTGGGAGGGAACCTCGGCATCGGCCGGGTCTTCACGGAGAGTCTTTACAAAATACTGGGAAAGCCGCGTAATCACCGGAACATCTTAGCGGTTGCGAGAATAGCTTTTCCCTACCCCATTGCTCTAAGCGCTCAACCGACGCACGTGCGGCGGCCTCCCCGAACGCTACAGGCACACGCCCTCAATAAAGCACCGTCGCCAGCTCCCCCACCTGCTTGAAGCCGATGTGCCGGTAGCAGCTGATCGCGGGGAGGTTGAAGTCGTTCACGTAGAGGGAGAGGGTGGGGTGTTTGCGCAGCGCCAGCGTTGCCGCCGCAGCCATGTAGGGGATGGAAAGGCCGCGCCCCCGCAAGGAGGGTTCCAGCCAGACCCCCTGAATCTGGCCGACCCCCAGGGCTGAAGTTCCGACGTCGGCCTTGAAGATGACCTTGCCGTCATGCACAACCCCGTAGGCGTTCCCGTTGGAAATCAGCCACCGGCAGTAGCCCGCGTATCCGTCCCCGGGCGGCAGCGGTCCGACCTCCTCGGAATACATGGCCTTCGCGGCCTCAAGGTAGGAGTCGTAGTCATTCCAGGAAAGCTCGCGCACCTCGGGGCTGCCCGGAACACTCGGCTCGCCCACAAGCGTCATCAGCGGCTGCGACGGGCGCACCTCGCGAACCTGCGAATAGGCCTTTCCCCAGCGCTTGCACAAGGCCTCCCAGAACGGCAGCACCATGGCCGATTCGCCCATTATCGACTGCGAGCCGCGGTGCCTTCCGGCCACCTCGACGAACGCCCCGATGGCCTCCAGCGGGCCTGCCGGGGCGAGGTTGGAACCGACGTGCAGCAGGGCCCTGGGCCTCCAGGCGGGCCAGCCGTAGACGGTTCCGGCGGTTTTGCGCGCGAGCACCCCGTATTCGAGCCGGGAGGCGATAAACACCCTTTTCACCGGCTCTTCGCGGCAGATGCCCAGGGCGCGGTCTGTGTCCCCGGGGCCGAGCTGTCGGGCTCTCAAGGCACGACCACCTCAACACTCCCCTCCTGCGTGGCCTCCTCGGCCAGACGTTCAGCCTCAGCAATCAGCTCTTCGACGATGCGGTCTTCGGGAACCGTGCGCAGCACCTCGCCGTGCACGAAAATCTGCCCCTTGCCGTTTCCAGATGCGACGCCCAGATCGGCTTCCCTGGCCTCCCCCGGCCCGTTCACCACACAGCCCATGACGGCCACGCGCAGCGGCACCTTGAAATCCTTCAGCGCCTCCGTCACCTGGTCGGCCAGCGAGTAGACGTCCACCTGGCAGCGACCGCAGGTCGGGCAGGAGATGATCTCCAGCTGCCTCTCGCGCAGGCCCAACGATTCGAGGATCTTCACCCCGGCCTTCACCTCTTCGACGGGCGGGGCCGAGAGCGAGACGCGGATGGTGTCGCCGATGCCCTCGGAAAGCAATATTCCGAAGGCGACCGAGGATTTCACCGTACCCTGCAGCGCCGGGCCTGCCTCGGTAACGCCCAGGTGCAGCGGGTAGTCGCAGCGCTCGGACAAGAGCCGGTAGGTGCGCACAACGGTCAAAGGGTCGTGGTGTTTGACGGAAATCTTGAAGTCCCTGAAGCCGACTTCCTCGAACAAGGAGGCCTCCCACAGGGCGGATTCGACCAGCGCCTCGGGCGTCGGGGCCCCGTACTTTTCGTAGATGCGCTTATCGAGCGACCCGGCGTTTACGCCGATGCGCAGCGAAACCCCAGCATCGGTGGCGGCCTTGGCGATTTCCCCGACCTGGTCGTCGAACTTCTTGATATTGCCGGGGTTGACGCGCACCGCGCCGCAGCCGGCCTTGATGGCGGCGAAGACATAGCGCGGCTGGAAGTGAATGTCGGCGATCACCGGGATGGGAGATTTCTTGCAGATGGCGGCCAGCGCGTCGGCGTCCTCCTGATGCGGGACGGCCACGCGCACGATGTCGCATCCGGCTGCGGTTAGCTCGGCGATCTGCTGCAAGGTGGCGTTGACGTCGGCGGTCTTGGTGGTGGTCATGGACTGTACCGAGATCGGCGAGCCGCCGCCCACGGGCACATCGCCGACGTGGATCAAACGGGTGGGTTTTCTGGGGCTGAGCGGTTTCGGCTGGGGTTTGCCGCTCCCAAGGTCAATCTTCACGCCCGCTACTCTACCCATTTGCTCAACGAGCTGTTATCGGCTGTTTAAAAGACTTGGGGCCCTGGATAACCAGGACCCCAAGTACCCCCCATGGATGCAGTCGCCCGAAGCAGGAGTCGGTCGCGACCGCGCAAGTCTTTGAAGAATCTTCGTCAGAGTCTAACGCAACCTTTCGGCTGCTGCTCCGATCCGCTCGTCGGTGGCGGTCAAAGCGATGCGCACGAACTGAGACTCGCCGCTTTCGTAGAACGCCCCTGGAGCTACCAGGATTCCCCTTTGCGAGAAGAAGTATACAGACTCCATACAAGGTTTCCCGCACGCAGTCCACAAATAGAGTGACCCCTCTGAGTGAAATACCTGAAAACCTGCACCTTCTAGGGCAGATTTCAACACCTTTCTGCGTCCAAGGTAGCGCTCGCGCTGGATCCGAACGTGTTCGTCGTCGTCCAACAGAGCGGCCATCGCGGCCTGGATCGGGGTAGGCAGCATCAGCCCGGAATGCTTGCGGACGCCGAGCAGCTCCATCACCAGCTTTTCATCCCCGGCGACGAACCCGGCCCGGTATCCGGCGGCGTTCGAGCGCTTGGAAAGCGAGTGGACAGCCAGCAAACCCTCCAGCGATCCGGCGTTGACGCGCGGGTCGAGCACGGAGACCGGCTCGGCCTCCCAGCCGAACTCGCCGTAGCACTCGTCGGAGGCCAGCACCGCCCCGACCGAGCGCGCGGCCTTGACCCAGGCCGTCATTTCTACGACGGAGAGGATGCGTCCGTGCGGGTTCGCCGGGGAGTTGATCCAGATCAGGTCGGGCTTGGCCGCCGCGGCCTCCTGGGGTGAATCTGTAGCGACGATCTGAGCCCCGGCAAGCCTGCCGCCGATGTCGTAGGTGGGATAGGCCAACGATGGGATAACGATTCGCGCCGCCCCCAGCTGCGAGGGCAGGGACGCCACCAGCTCCTTAGTGCCGATCACCGGAAGCACGTTGCGCTCCCCCAGATCTTGCGCGTTCCAGCGCCTGGCCAAGTACGAAATGATCGATTCGCGCAGCTTCGCCGTTCCCCACACCTGCGGATATCCAGGTGCTTGGGCGGACTTCGCTAGGGCATCGATTGCAATCTGGGGGGTCGGATCAACGGGGGTTCCAACAGAGAGGTCGACGATGCCGTCGGGGTGCCGATTCGCCTGAGCTTTCGCTTGATCTAGCGCATCCCAGGGGAAATCGGGCAGTTCCACGGGCCGGCGCATCACGCCTGCGGGGGAAGGGCTGCGACCTCGGGCGCGTCGAAATCGAAAGCGCCTTGGCGGGCGGCGCCGCCGGGAGAGCCGATCTCTTCGAAGAAGTCGGCGTTGATCTTGGTGTAGGAGGCCATGTCGTCGGGCAGGTCGTCTTCGTAGAAGATGGCTTCAGTAGGGCAAACGGGTTCACACGCGCCGCAATCGACGCACTCATCCGGATGGATGTACAACATTCTCTCGCCCTCGTAAATGCAGTCGACCGGGCACTCTTCGACGCAGGCACCGTCCTTTACGTCAACACACGGCAGCGTGATTACATACGCCATTTCTATCTCCTTATCCGCAGCGAAGTTTACCTGAATGAAATGGCCTACGGCTTCTTGCCGCACACAACCTTCGTAAGCGAGTCGTAACTCCACTTGAAGTCTTGGGTTTTCACCAGCTTCCCGTCCTTGTAGAACAAGCGTTGGTACTTGACATCAAAACCCTCCATGGGGTCTTGAGGGATGCAGCCGGCGGACGTGTCGTAGATCGTCGCCCCGGGGTAGCGGTAGTTGGACACCACCGGCTTGGAGGCTTTCACGTCCCAAATCTTGGTCGACCACACGCGCACGGTCACCGACCCTTGTTCGCCCGTCTTTCCGGTGATCCACGCCTGCAGCAACACGCCGTACTCGGTATCGTTCTTGAACTTCATGTCGATGCTGTCCCAATCCAGCGTGGCCTCACGGCCCTTCGGGTAGCGCGAGAACCACAGCGTGTGGGGGTGGTGGTAGACGTCCTCAAGCCCGGCGAAGAAGATCGCATTGAAGGTCGTCGTCGTAGATTGCGAGATGCCGCCGCCGTAGATGTTAGGGTCGACGCGCCCGTTAGCGATGCCGCCGCCCTTCATCCATCCGGCCTCGGGGGTGCGCTTGCCCAGGCACTTGTTCATGGAGAAGGTCTCGCCGGGGGCCAGGTAGGTGCCGTTGATCTTGGAGGCGGCCTTGCCGATGTTGTTGTAGCGATAGGCCGAGCCGGGGAAGTACGTGGTGAACTCGCCCGTGATCTCCTTGACGCCCATCTTCTCGGCGTCGGCCTCGGTGAAGGTGGCGGGCCGATCTGCGATCCCGACGCTCACCTTCCGCGCCCCTTTGCTCTCGATCATCGCGGTGACGTTCTTCACCAGCTCCTCGGTATCGATCCCCTTGCCGTCGACGGAGGGCACGATCTTGGGCTTTCCGGACTTCTTGCCTGCGATCTCGAACTTGGCGTTGACCGGGGCTTTCAGGCCGAGCTTGACCAGCTTGTCGTCCAGACCGGCCCCGAGCTTTTGGGCGTCGAAGACGGGGACGAGCTTGTCGCCCTCGGGCTTGAAGGTGAGCGCGTCGGCGATGACCTCGGGAGTGAGGTTCACGTTGCCCTTGTCCCCCACCGCGACGGAGATGTTCCCGGCCACGGCAGGTTCGGCGAAGTCCTTGAGGGTCTTCTCAGCCATCTCTTTGGTGACCTCGGGTGCCTTGTCCGCGATCACCGCATCGGCGCTGTCGGCCTTGAGGTAGGCGTCCAAGATGGCCTTGCGGGTGGCCTTGACGTCGAGGGCCAGGCCGTCTTTAGCTTTCCCGTCGAGCTTGGGGGTGGTTCCGTCGAAGACGATGGATTCATCTACCGCGGGGGTATCTACGTCTTTGGCGATCTCGGCGAGTTTGGCGTCGATCTTGGCATCGTCGTGGGTGGTCACCGGGTCTTGGGGGAACCCGCCGAAGAGGATGGACACCAGCTGGATCGGGTTCCAGGTGGCCTCTCCCCCGCCGGCATCTTGGATCGTGCGCTCGTAGTCGATGCCCAGGCCGTAGTCCTCGGGTTTGAACTCCACGGCTTCCTTCTCGACGTTGAGGGTGATCGTCTTCTCGGCCTTGGGGGCCAGCTGCGTGCGCAGGGACGCCTCGGCTTGGGCCGGTGTGAGCCCGCCGATCTTCACACCCAACACGGAGGCGTTGCGCGGGAGGGTGTCGCCTGCCAGGAAGTGGGCGGCTACGTAGGCACCCCCGAGCAAGACGACGAGAAATAACAGCACCAACAGGACGTTTCGGCGGAAATGTCCGCCTTTCTTTGCCTTCACGCGAGCGATTCTACAGATACGCTCTCGTCGCTTGCCTCCCCTAGCTGGGACACCACCACACCGGCCACCAGCAGGGCCGCCCCGAGGTAGCCGCGCGCACCCAGGTTCTCGGCCAGGAACAGGGCCCCGCCGATGGCCCCGAACAGGGATTCCATGGACAAGATGAGCGCCGCGTGGGAGGGCAGCGCATAGCGCTGGCCCAGCACCTGCAGCGTGTAGGCGATGCCGACCGAGACGAAGCCGGTATAGGCGAGCGCTCCCCAGGCGTGTTCCATGCCTGTGAAGGGGTGGGGGTCGAGCACGAAGGCCGCGAACGCCGAGAGGACGGCCGTGGTTGCGAACTGTACGGCGGAGAACCGCAGCGCGCTGAGCTTGGGTACGAAATGGTCGATTATCAGGATGTGGGCCGTCCAGAAGATCGAGGTGGCGAGCAGCAGCGCGTCGCCGGGTTCAATCGAGAAATCGCCCTTGATGCACAGGAAATAGAGCCCGGCAAAGCCAAGTACGACGCCCAGCGCGATTTTCCACGAGGGCTTGCGGCCCCAGAAAAGACCGACGATGGGAACCAGCACCATGTAGAAACCGGTGAGAAAGGCCGCCTTTCCGGCGCTCGTAGTGGCCATCGCCGCCTGCTGCATCCCGCCCGCGGTGGCGAGGATTAGGCCCGCCAGCATTCCGGGGAGCAGGGCCTTGCGCCAGAGCTTGGCGTCCTTGGCACGCGGGACTTTGCGCACGAGGTTGACAGCGAAGATGACGACGACCAGCACCAGCGTGCCCATTGCGAAGCGGATGGCGTTGAACGTCAGCGGCCCGACAAACTCTGCCCCCGTCTTCTGCCCGACAAACGCGAACCCCCAAATCATGGAGGCCCCCAACATCAACAAATTGCCTTTAGTTCGCGTGCCCACGAGGGGCAACTTTAGACCGTTGATGCGGGGGCCAATAGACCTGTCCATCCCGTCATCCTGCGCCTCCCCACCCCGTCATCCTGCGCCCCACCCCGTCATCCTGCGCCTCCCCCCCCCGTCATCCTGCGCGCAGTCGCAGGATCTTTCTCACTTCGGTGCATCAAAGCGAGTCAGATCCTGCGACTACGCTTCGCTCCGCGCAGGATGACGAAGGAAGGAACGAGAACCCGTTACTTGGATAGTGCCAGCTGCGCCTTCTCCACGACGTTCTCAACCGTGAAACCGTACTTTTCGAACAGGCGCGAACCGGGTGCGGATTCGCCGAAGTGCTCCAAGGAGATGATCTCGCCCTTGTCGCCGACGTAGGAGCGCCAGCCCAGGCCGATGCCCGCCTCAATGGAAACCTTGGCCAGGCCATCAGGAATCACCGACTTGCGGTATTCCTCGCTCTGGGCGTCGAACCACTCAAGGCATGGCAGCGAGACAACCCTTGTGCCAATGCCGAGCTTTTCCAGTTCCTCGCGGGCGGCGACCGCCAGCCCAACCTCGGAACCGGTGGCGAGCAGGGCCACCTTCTCTTCGGCCTTGGCTTCGTAGAGCACATATCCGCCCTTTGCAACGTTGGCCGCCGGGGCAGCCAGCCCCTCGCCGCGTTCGACGATCGGCAGGTCTTGGCGCGAGAGAATCAGGCCGGTCGGGTGCGGATCGCGCAGGATCTGCGCCCAGGCCGCGGCCACCTCGTTGGCGTCCGCCGGGCGGACGATGTCCAGGCCGGGGATCGCGCGGTAGGACCACAGGTGTTCGACGGGCTGGTGGGTGGGGCCGTCCTCTCCCACTCCGATCGAATCGTGGCTCCACACGAAGATCGACGGAAGACCTTGCAGTGCCGCCAGACGCACGGCACCGCGCATGTAATCAGCGAACACGAAGAAGGTGCCGCCGTATGCCCTGGTCAGTCCGGCGTTGATCGCGTTGAGGATGTTGCCCATCGCATGTTCGCGGATGCCGAAGTGCAGCGTCCTGCCGTTGTAGTCGCCCTTGAAATCGGCCGAGGATTGCTCGGGCGGCAAGAACGAGGGCTGGCCCTTCATCGTGGTGTTGTTGGAACCGGCCAGGTCGGCGGAGCCGCCCCAAAGCTCGGGCACGGCGTCAGCCAGCGCGGTCAGCACCTCGCCGGAGGCCGAACGCGTGGACTTCTTGCCCGGCTCGTAGACCGGCAGCGCATCCTCGAAGCCCTCGGGCAGACGGCCCTCGGCCAGGCGGTCGAACAAGGCTCCCTTGTCGGGCGAGTCGAAGCGCCAGGCGTCGAAGCGCTCCTGCCATTCTTCCTTGGCTTTGGTTGCGCGCTCGGCGGCGTTGGTGCGGGTGTGCTCCATCACCTCGGGCTCGACGACGAAGAACTTCTCGGTATCGAAGCCGAGCTTTTCCTTGAGCGCGGCGGTTTCTTCCGCGCCGATCTTGGAGCCGTGGATGGAGTGCGATCCGGCCTTGTGCGGCAGCGGCCAGCCGATGATCGTGCGCAGGCGGATCAGCGACGGCTTATCGGTAACGGCCTGGGCGGCCATGATGGCGTCGTAGAGGCCCTGGACGTCCTCAATGTACTCGGTGCCCCCGTTCGTCCAGTCGAGCTCCTGCACGTGCCAGCCGTACGCGGCATAGCGGGCGGCGACGTCCTCGGTAAAGGCGATCTTGGTGTCGCCTTCGATGGAGATGTGGTTGTCGTCGTAGATGACGATCAGGGAACCCAGCTTCTGGGTGGCGGCCAGCGAGGAGGCCTCGGAGGTGACGCCCTCTTGCATGTCACCGTCGCCAGCGATGACATAGGTGTTGTAGTTGAACACCGACTCGCCGTCGGGGGTCAGCGGGTCGAGCAGCCCGCGCTCGCGCCGCGATGCCATCGCGAAACCGACGGCGTTGGCCAGGCCCGCACCCAGCGGCCCGGTGGTGACCTCGACGCCCGCGGTATGGCCGTATTCGGGGTGGCCTGGGGTCAGCGAGCCCTCGGTGCGCAGCTTGGCAATGTCTTCGGGCTCCAAGCCGAAGCCCGCCAGCATCAGCTGCAGGTACTGGGTGAGCGACGAGTGGCCGATGGAGAGCACGAAGCGGTCGCGACCGACCCACTTGGGATCTTTCGGATCCAGCTTCATGATCTTCTGATACAGCAAGTAGGCCACGGGTGCCAGCGAGATAGCGGTGCCAGGGTGCCCGCTTCCAGCCTTGTCGACGGCCTCAGCAGCCAGCACCCGGGCGGTGTCTACTGCCCGCTCATCGAGTTCGTTCCATTTCAACTCAGACATTGAGTTTTCCTCCCATATAGCAATCGTTCATAGCCTATCGTCTATCGGGATTGGACTGGGAACGCTACCCATCTGGGTGATATGTCCGCACCCGACCTCAGACGGGTGCGGACATATGACCCGGAGCGCCTGCCCCATG
>JAISTE010000083.1 GCA_031272825.1 Propionibacteriaceae bacterium
ACGTTCCCCGTGATCGGATGCCCGCAGGCCAGCCCGGCGATCGTCTGGTTGGCGACGGCCTGGAACACTGAGGCCGCGATGTCCGAGTGCGCGGCCCCCTGGTTCAGCAGCGGCTGCACGTCGGATTTGGCGAACACCCCGCAGCGCGAGGCGATCGGGTACAGATTCGAGTACTGCGCGGCGAGCTCGTCCAGCCCGGCCGCGTCTGTGGTGAGCAACGTGGCCATCTGATCGATGAACGCGCCCGTGCCGCCCGCGCAGGTGCCGTTCATGCGCTGCTCGTGCGGGTGCAGGTAGGTGATCTTGGCGTCCTCCCCGCCAAGCTCGATCACCACGTCGGCTTCGGGGTTCAGCCGCTCGATCGCCTCGGTGGAGGCGATGACTTCTTGCACAAAGTCGACGCCCATGGCCTGCGCCACGCCAAGGCCGCCAGATCCGGTGATGGCCACCTTCAGTGCGTCGTTGGGGAACTGTAGCTGGACGTCGGAAATGAGGCGGGCCAGCTCGCCGCGGACGTCGGCGTTGTGGCGGCGGTAGTCGGAAAACAGCACCGCGGAAGAATCCATGACTACGGCCTTTACCGTCGTCGAACCCACATCGAGCCCCAGGGAGAGCAACTGATTCATACCCATCACCTACAAACTTAGGCTTGGAGTCTACTCAACCTTTCTAAGCAGCCCGAGGTCGGCTCAGTCTTAGGGACGGGCCCGGGGACGTAAGCCCAGATGCGGCGGCAAGGCGAAAAGTTCTAAAGTGTTAGCTGACCCATCGGAGGAAGCATGGACGAGCGTAAAGCCGCTAATGAGCTCATCGAAGAGTGCCTCAAGGCCAATCCGGGCACCCTCGACCAAGGCGCGTGGGAGGATCTCGTGCGGGCCGCCATGGCGCACCTGCAGGACGTCTCCGCGCTGCCGCAGCCGCACAACCTGCCAAACCAGCTTGTGAAACACTTTTCCCTGGCGCTGGAGCGTGCTCAGGGTGAGGTCAAGCTCGACGTCACCACCCCGGAAAACGGCTCGGCACCGCTCGTCGCCACCCCGGGGTCGACGCTGGTGCAGATCGTCACCGAGGACATGCCGTTCCTTGTAGATACCGTTTCCATGGGCGTCGCCGCCTCGGGCTGGGAGCTGCGCTCGCTGCATCACCCGCAGCTGCGCGTCGTTAGAAAAGACGGGCGGATTGAGGGCGTCGGAAAGCAGGGCGAGGGTGAGTCGTGGCTTTCGCTGGAGGTGTACCCGCCGCTGGGTGTCTCTGCCGAGGACGGCAAGGAGGCGCTGGTCAAGGCCGTGCGCCAGTCGGTCGCGGACGTGCGCATGGTGGTCGAGGACTGGCCGCGCATGATCGAGAACGTCTCCGAGGCCAAGGCCGTGCTGGATGCGGACGTTCCCTTTGTTTCCGAGGCGACGGCCTCCTTGGCCAAGTCCTTGCTCGAATGGCTGGTGGCGGGCAACTTCGTGTTCGTCGGCTACCAGGAGTTCACCTATGCGGGCGGCCAGTTCGTGCCGGTGAAAGACACCGGCTTGGGTGTGCAGCGCGGAGATCCCTCCCCCGCCGCGCTCTCGGGTTTCCACGCCTATCCAGTCGAGGCCGAGCCGCAGCCGATCGTGCTGACCAAGCATCCGCAGCCCAGCCCGGTCTATCGGCCTCGCTACATCGACTACGTGGGCGTGCGTTCCTTCGATGAAAACGGCCAGCTGGTCGGCGAGCGGCGTTTCCTGGGGTTGCTGGCCGCCTCGGCCTACACCGAGTCGGTTTCCCATATTCCCTTGCTGGACGCCAAACTAAAGTCTTTGCTGGATCGCTCGGGTTTCCCCGTCGGCTCGTATGGGTACAACAAAATCTGGCAGACGGTCTCGGGCTATCCGCGCGACGAGCTGTTCGACGCCTCGGTTTCCGAGCTCGCCCCGGCGGTGACGGAGATCGCCGGAATCTTGGAGCGGCGTACCACTCGGGTCTTCTTGCGCCGCTCGCGCTACGGGGCTTTCGCGACGGCCCTGGTCTATCTGCCGCGCGAGCGCCTCAACACGCCCACACGCGAGGCGATCTCTCGCATTTTGCTTGAGGAATTCGGCGGCGAATCCCTGCACTTCTCCACCCAGCAGTCCGAATCGGTGCTGACAAGGCTTTACTTTGTCGTCCGGCTAAAGCCCGACGCTCCCAAGTGGGTCGACGACGAGGTTGTGGAACGCCGAATCGTCGAGGCTGTGCGCACGTGGGAAGACCGCGTCGACGAAAAGCTCGACAAGCTGCCCGCTCAAGAGCGCGGGGTCGAGTTCAGCCCGGCGTACAAGGACGCCTACCCCCCCGAGACGGCGATTGCTGATCTGCAGGTGGCGAATCAGCTGGTCGAGGCCGGGGCCTTGCGCTACTCGCTCGGCCCGGATGCGGACGGCGTACTGCGGTTCAAGATCTTTAGCTACAAGCCGCTGGAGCTTCACGACGTCTTGCCACACCTGACCGCGATGGACTTACAGGTGGCCGACGAGAAGCCGTTCACCTGGGAGCTGCGCGGGCGCACGCTCTACCTGTACGACTACGGGTTGGATTGGCCCGCCACCTTGCCCACCGACGACGGTACCTTGCGGCGCATGGCCTCGTGCTTCGACGCCTCACTGAAGGGCCGCAACGAGACCGACTCCTTCAATCGCCTGGTTTTGAGCGGCCTAACCTGGCAGCAGGCCGCGCTGCTGCGCGCGATCGCCCGTTGGCTGCGCCAATCGACGCTGGGCTTCTCGCAGTCGTATATCGCCTCGGCGCTGGCCGTGAACTCGGGAGTGGCCTGCAAGCTGGTCGACGCCTTCCGCGCCAAGTTCGACCCCGACCATATGGGCGACTGGGAGGCGATCCTGGATTCGGCCAAGGCGGACGTCGACAAGGTTTCTTCCCTGGATCAAGACCGCATCCTGCGTTGTTATCTTTCGTTCATACGCGCTTGTCAGCGCACCAACGTCTACACGGGGTCTTCGGTTTTGGCCTTCAAGCTGTCTTCCAAGGAGCTTTCCTGGCTGCCCGAGCCGCGGCCGATGGCGGAGATTTTCGTCTATTCTCCGCGGGTCGAGGGCGTGCACCTGCGCTTTGGGAAGGTGGCCCGCGGCGGGCTGCGCTGGTCGGATCGCGCGGAGGATTACCGCACCGAGATCCTGGGGCTGGTCAAGGCCCAGAACGTGAAGAACACTGTGATCGTGCCCGTCGGCGCCAAGGGCGGGTTCTATCCCAAGCAGCTGCCCGACGCCTCGGATCGTGCCGCGTGGATGGCCGAGGGCACGGAGTCGTACAAGCTGTTCGTCACCGCGCTGCTGTCCGTCACCGACAACATCGTGAACGGCGAGGTGGTGACGCCCGAGCGGGTGGTTCGCCACGATGACGAGGATCCTTACTTGGTCGTCGCCGCTGACAAGGGCACGGCCTCCTTCTCCGATACCGCCAACGCGATCTCTATCGCGAAAGGTTTCTGGCTAGGGGATGCGTTTGCGTCCGGCGGTTCGGTCGGCTACGACCACAAGAAGATGGGGATCACCGCGCGCGGGGCCTGGGAGTCGACCAAGACCCACCTGGCGGAGCTGGGCATCGGCGCGGATCAGGACTTCACCGTCGTTGGTATCGGGGACATGAGCGGGGACGTCTTCGGCAACGGGATGCTGCTTTCCCACCACATCCAGCTGGTGGCGGCCTTCGATCACCGGCACATCTTCCTCGATCCGAACCCCGACGCGGAGGTTTCCTGGATCGAGCGCAAGCGGCTGTTCGAGCTGCCGCGTTCCTCCTGGGCCGATTACAACCCCGAGTTCATCTCCGCCGGCGGCGGCGTGTACTCGCGCAAGGTCAAGTCGGTGCCGATCTCCGCTCAGGTGCGCGACGCCCTGGGCCTGGAATCGACCCGTTCGCTCACCCCTGCCGAGCTCATCCACGCGATATTGAAGGCGCCCGTCGATCTTTTGTGGAACGGCGGTATCGGGACGTACGTGAAGGGCTCAACCGAGACGAACGCCGACGCTGGGGATAAGGCCAACGACGCCATCCGGGTCAACGGTTCCGAGGTGCGGGCGCGCTCGGCCGTCGAGGGCGGGAACCTGGGGTGGACGCAGCGCGGACGCATCGAGTACGCGATGGCGGGCGGGAAGATCAACACCGACTTCATCGACAACTCGGCAGGCGTCGACACCTCCGACCACGAGGTGAACATCAAGATCTTGCTTGCCGACGCTATCTCCGCCGGTGAGCTCAAGGCCGAAGACCGCGCCGGGCTGCTCGCCGAGCTGACCGACGAGGTGGCCAACTCGGTGCTGCGCCACAACATCGCCCAGAACATCGGGCTTTCCAACGCCGAGCTGCGCGCCGACCAGATGGCCGGTTCGCACGCGGGCTGGATCCGCACGCTGGTCGAATCCGGGTATATCGACCGCGAGCTCGATTCGCTGCCGACCGGGGCGCAGATCAAGGAGCGGATGTCGGCCGGAAAGGGTCTCACGCGGCCCGAGTTGGCCGTCGTCTTGGCGCACACCAAGATCGCGCTGAAAGAGTGGATGCTCGCCACCGACCTGCCCGAGGATCCATACCTGGCCGACCGGCTGCGCGACTACTTCCCCGACCCGCTGCCCGCCCGCTTCCCCGATCTGCTGGGCAAGCACCGTCTTTCGCGGGAGATCATAACGACGGTGGCAGTCAACCGGTTCGTGGATTCACAAGGGATAA
>JAISTE010000013.1 GCA_031272825.1 Propionibacteriaceae bacterium
CGTCGACGTCATAGTGGTAGAGCCACCCGCTCCATGTCGGATGCTCGAAATTCATCCGATGCAGGTACTTGCTCTGGTAGTCAGACAGCCACAGGTTACCGTCCGGGCCAATGCGCATATCAGACAGATACCGGATGCTCGTATAACCCGTATACGACTGCAACCGTGTGCCTTCTGCGTTGTATAGGTCGAACCCCTTGCTCGTCCCCGGCTGCCCGGTACCTGCGGTGACTGTGTAGATGCGGCTGCCATCGGGGCTCACCGCCAGGCTGCTTTGCCCGACGTTGGTTATGATCTGCTCGAAGGCAGAATCCGCAGCCGAGGGAGTGGCAGCAAGCGCAATTCCTCCCACAAGCCCAATTGCCAAAGCTGCGCTGAGATGTTTCTTCATAGCGGACACCTTTCGTTGTATCCCCAATGAAAGGCAACCTAGAGAAACAGATACGAATGCACAAGGTTGAAAAGACTCAATTTGGGGCCCAAATTTCCGCTAGGCCCTTCCCCTACAGCGCGGCCTCCAGCCAGGCATTCTCGAGGCCTTCGTGTTCGGACTTGGCTATCTCTATGTCTTGCAGGATCGGCTGCAGCGCCTGGAAGTCGCTTTGGTCGGCGGCTTCCAGTTTCTTATAGAGCTTCTCTACCTTCTTCGAGGCCTTCTCCAGTTTGCGTTCCAGCGCCGCCAGCTCCTTGCGTTTGGCCCGCTCAAGGGCCGATTCGCTGGGGGTGTTGTCCTTGACCTGAGTTTGCTTTTCCTCCGGGGTTGAAACCAGCTCCAAGTATTCGTCTACCCCGCCGGGCAGGTGCCGCAGGTGCCCGTCCAAGACGGCGTACTGCTGATCGCTTGCGCGCTCCAACAAGTAGCGGTCGTGAGAGACGATCACCAAAGTTCCGGGCCAAGAATCCAGGAAATCTTCGAGGGCTGCCAACATATCCGTGTCGACGTCATTGGTCGGCTCGTCCAAGATCAGAACGTTGGGTTCGGCGGCGAGCACCAGCAGGAGCTGCAGGCGCCTGCGTTCCCCGCCCGAGAGTTCCCCGACGGCGTTGCTCAGCTGCGCGCGGTCGAAGCCCAAGCGCTCAAGCAATTGGGTGGCCGTCAGCTCGTGTTTGCCGACGGTGAAATAGGTCTTGATCCGGCCCAGCACCTCGCGCACCAAGTCCCCGGCCATCACCTTCATCGGCTTGCCGTCTTCTTGAGGTTCCAGCGGATCGCCGTCCAGATCCCAGCGCTGGTGCAGAATGCCGACCCGCACCGTCTTACCGCGTTTTAGCTTGCCGGAAGAGGGTTTGAGCTCGCCGGAAAGCAGCTTGAGCAAGGTGGATTTTCCGGCCCCGTTGGCACCGACTATCCCGGTGCGCTCCCCCGGGCCGAGGTTCCAGTTGATGCCTTTGAGGACGTCGACGCCCGCGTAACCCGCGTTCACGTCCTCCATTTCGATGACGGTCTTGCCTAGCCGAGCCGACGCAAGCTGGAACAGCTCGGTGGAATCGCGCAGGGGAGGTACGTCGGCGATCAGGTTGTTGGCGGCCTCGATGCGGAACTTGGGTTTGGAGGTTCTAGCCGGGGCCCCGCGGCGCAGCCAGGCGAGCTCCTTGCGCATCAGGTTCTGGCGCTTGGCCTCGGTCGCGGCGGCGATCCGGTCGCGCTCGACGCGCTGGAGCACATAGGCGGCGTACCCGCCCTCGAAGGGCTCGACCCTGGCGTCGTGCACCTCCCAGGTGGAGGTGGAGACGGCGTCTAAGAACCAGCGGTCGTGGGTGATGGCCAGCATCGCCCCCTTGCTAGAGCTCCAACGCGAGTTCAGGTGCCGAGCCAGCCAGTCGATGCCCTGGATGTCCAGGTGGTTGGTGGGCTCGTCCAGCAAAAGCACATCCCAGTCGCCGACGAGCAGCGCGGCCAGATCGACGCGGCGGCGCTGGCCGCCGGAAAGCTCGGAGAGCTTGGTCTCAAAACCGATGTCGGCGATCAGGGCTTGCACGATCTCGCGGATGCGCGCGTCCGAGGCCCACTCGTACTCCTCGCGCTCCCCCACCACCGCCTGGCCCACGCTCAAAGTCTCCGCGAAGGCATCCCCTTGGGACAGCAGGCCGACGCGCAGGCCGGATCGCCAGTTCACCGTCCCCGATGTGGGCTTCAAGGTTCGGCCCAGCATTCTGAGCAGGGAGGATTTTCCGTCGCCGTTACGGCCCACGACCCCCACCCGGTCGCCGTCGCCCAACCCCAGCGTCACGTCTTCTAGGACGACGCCCGTCGGGTATTCGAGACGCAGAGATTCACCGGAGAGAAGATGGGCCATGGGGGCAAGTGTAGTTGGGTGAGATCCTCCGACTGCGCGCTACCTGACGAGGAGGCGAAGCCCAACATGGACGACGGCGGCTCACGGCACCAACAACCCCCTCAGTTCACCCCAAGTAAACAGAAAAACCCATGCAATTGATAAAATGTAAGGACATTAGGTTGACTTCCAGTTCTGACCCGTGTTGAATAGTACCCGAACCTGGTGGCGGACGAGCCGCCTCGAAGTAGAGGAGTGAAATGACTGAAGAACTCACCCCGCTGGAGAAGATGACCCAGCGTGGCCCGACGGTGCTGTGGAACGACTCCGCCACCTATGCAGAGCTGTCCCAATCCGTAGCCTGGGGCGCGGTAGGCGCGACCTGCAACCCCGTGATCGCCCTGGCCGCGATCCGCTCCGACCTGCCGCGCTGGACCAAGCGCATCGCAGAGCTCGGCGAGGAAATGCCGGAAGCCTCCGAATCCGAAATCGGCTGGCGCGTAGTCGAAGAGGTTTCCCTCGACGCCGCCAAGCTGCTGGAACCGGCCTTTGAGAAGTACAACGGCTACAACGGCCGCCTGTCTATGCAAACCGACCCCCGCAAGGCCCGCAACGCGCTGGCCCTGGCCGATCAGGCCGAGCACTTCGCGAACCTGGCCAAGAACATCATCGTGAAGATCCCCGCCACCTCGGTGGGCGTCAAAGCCATTGAAGACGCCACCTACCGCGGCGTGAACGTCAACGTCACCGTGTCCTTCACCGTTGCCCAGGCCGTCGCCACCGGCGAGGCCATCGAGCGCGGCCTGAAGCGCCGCGAGGCCGAGGGCAAGGACGTCTCCACCATGGGCCCGGTCGTTACCATCATGGTCGGCCGCCTCGACGACTGGCTGAAGGCCTGCTACGCCAAGCAGGGCCTCATCTTCGACCCCGGCTACTTGGAGTGGGCCGGCGTCGCCGCGGTAAAGAAGGCTTACGAAGAGTTCAACAAGCGCGGCCTGCGCGCCCGCGTGCTCGTCGCCGCCTACCGCAACGGCCTGCAGTGGACCGAGTTCATCGGCGGCAACCTCGTGCTCTCCCCGCCGTTTGGCTGGCAGAAAAAGTTCCAGGCCTCCGGCTACGAGCCTGTCGACCGCATGGACGTGCCCGTCGATCCGAAGATCATCGAGACCCTGTACGAAAAGATGCCGGAGTTCCGCAAGGCCTACGACGTCGACGGCATGACGCCGGAAGAATTCGACGATTTCGGCGCCACCCGTAAGACTTTGCGCCAGTTCCTCGGCGCCGACGAGGAGCTCGACCAGATCGTCCGCGATATTCTCATCCCAGCCCCCTAGTTAGGAGATTTCATGGGTGAGACCATCCGTCTGACTGTGGCCCAGGCAACCATCAAGTTCCTGGCCCAGCAATACTCTGAGAGGGATGGGTCGGAATACCGGCTCATCCCCAAAACGCTCGGCATCTTCGGGCACGGCAACGTCTGCGGGCTGGGCCAGGCCCTGCTGCAGGCCGAGCTGGATCCGTCGTTCGCCGACATGCCGTACATCCTGATCCGTAACGAGCAAGGCGGCGTTCACGTCGCCTCCGCCTACGCCAAGACGAACGATCGCATGCAGACCTTCGCGGTCACCTCGTCGATCGGCCCGGGCGCGCTCAACATGGTGACGGGCGCGGCCCTGGCGACCACCAACCGCCTGCCGGTGCTGTTGCTGCCCTCGGATATCTTCGCCACGCGCGTTCCGAACCCGGTGCTGCAGCAGCTCGAAGACCCGACGGATATGGATTTGTCCGTCAACGACGCCTTCAAGCCGGTCTCGCGCTACTGGGATCGCATCAACCGCCCCGAGCAGCTGATTCCGTCCTTGCTCAACGCCATGCGCGTGCTCACCGATCCCGCCGAGACGGGCGCGGTCGTCGTGTGCATGCCCCAGGACGTCCAGGCCGAGGCCTTCGACTGGCCGGTCGAGTTCTTCGACAAGCGCGTTTGGCATATCGCCCGCCCGGCTGTCGAGCAGGCGGCTCTAGATCGCGCGGTCGCGGCCATCAAGGCCTCGAAGCGCCCGCTGGTGGTTTCCGGCGGCGGCACGATCTACTCGGGTGCTTCTCAGGAGCTGCGCGAGTTCGCCACGCAGACCGGCATCCCGGTTTCCGATACTCAGGCCGGTAAGGGTGCGATCAACTGGGATCACCCGATGGCGGTCGGCGGCGTCGGCTCCACCGGTTCGATGGCGGCCAACAACCTGGCCCGCAAAGCCGACCTCATCATCGGCATCGGCACCCGCTACTCCGACTTCACCACGGCGTCGAAGACGGTATTCGCCAATCCCGATGTGAAGTTCGTCAACATCAACGTCAACTCCTTCGACGCCCACAAACAGTCCGCGATCATGGTGCAGGCCGACGCCCGCGAGGCGCTCGTTGCCCTCACCGCCGCTTTGGAGGACTGGACCACGGACGTCGAGTATCAGGAAGAGGCCATCGAGGAGGACGCCAAGTGGCAGGTTTCGGTAGAAGAGTGCTACCACCGCAACCACACGCCGCTTCCGGCCCAGACCGAGGTGTTCGGCGCACTCAACGAGATGATGGAGCCCAACGACGTCGTCATCAACGCCGCCGGTTCGATGCCCGGCGACCTGCAGGCCCTGTGGCGCGCACCCAACCCGCGCCAGTACCACCTGGAGTACGCCTTCTCCTGCATGGGATATGAGATTCCGGCAGGCCTGGGCGTCAAGCTGGCCATCGGGGACACCGGCGAGGTGGTCTCGATCGTGGGCGACGGCACGTACCAGATGCTGCCCATGGAACTGGCCACGGTGGTGCAGGAAGGGATCAAGGTGATCTACGTCCTGCTGCAGAACCACGGCTTTGCCTCTATCGGCGCGCTTTCCGAGTCTCATGGCTCGCAGCGCTTCGGCACGAAGTACCAAGAGCGCACGGGATCTGGACGCCTCGACGGCGAGTACGTGCCCTTCGATCTGGCCGCGAACGCCGCCTCTTGGGGCGCCGATGTGCTCAAGTGCAACGGCATCGCCGAGTTCCGCGAAAACTTCGCGAAGGCCAAGGCTTCGGATCGCACGACGGTGCTCTACATCGAAACCGACCTGTACGGCCCGAACCCGCCCTCCACCGCCTGGTGGGATGTGCCGGTGGCTCAGGTATCCGCGCTTGAGTCCACGCAGAAGGCCTATGAGGAGTACGCCGAGATCAAGAAAGGTCAGCGTCACTACCTCAATCAGTGATTCAACCAACCCAGCCCCGGGCCCAATAAGCCCGGGGCGAATAAACACCAAAAACCGTAAGCGCTTACTAAGGAGAACAGTTGCTTAACATCGCAGTCATCGGGGCAGGCAGGATTGGCGCCATCCACGCCGCCAACGTCGCCGCCCATCCCAACGCCAACCTCACCTGGGTCGCCGACCCGGTCGAAGGCGCCGCCGCCAGGCTCACCGCAAAGCTCGGCGGGAAGGCGACATTGGACGCCCTGGAGGCCGTGAATGCCGAAGACGTCGACGCCATCGTCGTCGGATCGCCCACTCCCACCCACGTCGAGATGATCCTGGCCGGCATCGCCGCCGGGAAGGCCGTCCTGTGCGAGAAGCCCGTCGACCTCGACATCGAGCGGGCCCTCGACTGCCTGCGCCAAGTGGACGCCGCTAAGGGCAAGGTCATGATCGGCTTCAACCGCCGCTTCGACCCCACCCACAACGCGGTACACGAGAAGGCCGCCTCCGGACTGTTCGGCAAGCTCGAGCAGCTTTCCATCATCTCGCGCGATCCTTCCGCCCCGCCGGCCGGCTACATCCCGCTCTCCGGCGGCATTTTCCGCGACATGACAATCCATGATTTCGACATGGCCCGCTTCTTCTTGGGGGACATCGACTCGGTGCTGGCCGTCGGGCAGAACGTCTTCGACGAGGGCATCGCCGAGGCCGGGGACTATGACTCGGTCGTCGTCACCCTGACCGCCAAGAGCGGCGCCGTGGGAACCATCACCAACTCCCGCCGCTGCGCCTATGGTTACGACCAGCGCATCGAGGCCTTCTGCTCCGAAGGAATGATCGAATCCAAGAACCAGTACCCGGACACCGCCGCCGTCTCCACCGGAACGTACACGGGCGCGATGAACCGCGTGCAGGACTTCTTCTTGCAGCGCTACGACGCCGCCTACAAGCTCGAGCTCGACGCCTTCATCACCGGGGTCGAGGAGGGCAAAGAGCTCTCCCCGTCGCTGGCCGACGGCTGCGCTGCCCTCGTGCTCGCCAATGCCGCCCTGGAGTCCGCTAAGACGGGCGCTGCGGTCAAGCTCTAAACACAACTCAATCACACTTCCCTCTCGTCATTCCGCGCGAAGTCGCGGAATCTCAACCAGACCACGATCAAAGAAGATCCTGCGACTACGCGCAGGATGACGAGGGAGAACGCGGAAACCACAACTCAACCAAAGAAGATATTGAAAGGAAACACAATGCGTATTGCCGGTGCCCCGATTTCGTGGGGCGTTTGCGAGGTTCCGGGCTGGGGATTCCAGCTCTCCCCCGACCGCGTGCTCAAGGAGATGGTCGAGGTTGGCATCACCGCCACCGAGTTCGGCCCTGACGGCTTCTTGCCCGACGATCCCAAGGCCAAGGCCGCCAAGCTCGCTGAGTTCGGCCTGAAGGCTGTCGGCGGCTTCGTGCCGGTCGTCCTCCACGATCCCGATCACGACCCGGTTCCCGAGGTTGACAAGCAGCTCGACGCCTTCGTCGAGGCTGGTGCCGAGGTGCTGGTGCTGGCCGCCAACTCCGGCCAGGACGGCTACGATTCCCGCCCGGTGCTGGACGAGACCGGTTGGAACACCATGTTCAAGAACCTGGATCGCCTAGCCGATCTGGCCCGCTCGCGCGGCATCACCCCGAGCCTGCACCCGCACGTCGGCACGATGGTCGAAACCCACGACGACGTCCTCAAGGTTCTGAACGGCTCCTCGATGCCGCTGTGCCTCGACACGGGCCACCTGCTCATCGGCGGCACCGACCCGGTCGAGATCGCCAACGACTGGGCTGACCGCGTCGCGCACGTCCACACCAAGGACGTCAACCTGGAGCTGGCCAAGAAGGTTCAGTCCGGCGAGCTCACCTACCAGCAGGCCGTCCTGCAGGGCATCTACGTGCCGCTCGGTCAGGGCGACGTCGACTTCAAGACCATCGTCGGCAAACTCAACGATGTGAACTTCGCCGGCTGGTATGTCATGGAGCAAGACACCATCCTTCCGACCGAGCCCTCCGACGAGGGCCCGCTCAAGGCCATCCGCGAGTCGATCGAGTACCTCAAGTCGCTCGCATAACACTCACTAAAGAACAACACGTCCCGCCCGGCACAATCCGGGCGGGACTTTTCTTTTCCGCTAGTAATATGGCTGCGAGAGCGAGGAGGCTTATGGGGAACTACGTGCTAACGCTGGGAGAGTCACTGATTGACGTCGTCCCATCCGAAAACGGGCCGGTCGGCCATCCCGGGGGCAGCGCCTTAACGACGTCCGTCGGCCTGGGTCGGCTGGGGCGCGAGGTGTTCTTCGGCACCTGGTTCGGCACCGACGCGGGAGGCCAGATGATCCGCAAGCACCTGGATGCCTCCCATGTGAAGATTCTTCCGGGTTCAGATAATGCGCCGAAGACGACCACGGCCTCGGTGTCCTTCGACGCCAAGGGCACGGCCTCTTACACGTTCGATCTGTGCATCGACATTCCGCCGATTCCTGGCAATCTCTCCCCCTTGGCCGTCCACACCGGCTCGCTGGGGGCGTTCTTGCCCGACGCCGGCCCCAAGATCCTCGATTACGTGCGCTCACTGGCCGGGCCAACAATCACCTTCGATCCGAACATCCGCCCGGCGGTGATGGGTTCGCACGCGCAGACGGTTCGGATCGCCGAGGCTTATGTGGAGACCGCAGACGTGGTGAAGGTCTCCTCCGAAGACCTGGAGCACCTCTACCCCGGGCGTTCGATCTGGGAATCGGCCAGGGCTTGGTCGGATGCGGGCACGGCGCTGGTGCTGCTGACGCTCGGTGCCGACGGGGCCGCCGCCATCACGCCGGGTGCCGAACCCGTGTTTTCGGCTAAGCCGAGCGGTTCGGTGGCCGACACCATCGGTGCCGGAGACACCTTCATGGCCGCGACCATCCACTGGCTGTGGGAAGACGGTTTGCTGGGCCAGCCCCTGGATCTAGATGCTCAGCAGTGTTCCGACTTGCTCGCCTTCGCCAGTCGTGCAGCCGCGATTACGGTCTCGCGCGTGGGAGGCGATCCGCCTTGGCTGGCCGAGCTTGAATTCAAGTCTTGACAGCAATCTGAGGCAAGGGGAGCACTATGGGGGAAATGATCAGACCTGGATCGACCGCTGCTTTGCTACTGCGGAAACCGC
>JAISTE010000026.1 GCA_031272825.1 Propionibacteriaceae bacterium
CAGAAAGGCGCCCTTGCGGGCGCCAATCTGCGGGTTGGGTCAAACCTTATTTCACGGAAACCGTGGCGCCGGCAGCCTCGAGGGCTTCCTTGGCCTTGGCGGCCTGGTCGCGAGGAACCGGGTTGTCGAAGACGGGCTTCGGGGCGCCCTCGACGAGCTCCTTGGCCTCCTTGAGGCCGAGACCGGTGAGGGCGCGAACCTCCTTGATGACCTGGATCTTCTTGTCGCCGGCATCTTCGAGGGTGACGGTGACCTCGTTGGACTCCTCAGCGGCCTCCTCAGCGGGGGCAGCGCCGCCAGCGGCGGGAGCAGCGGCCACGGCCACAGGGGCAGCGGCGGTCACGCCGAAGGTGTCCTCAAACAGCTTGACGAACTCAGAGAGCTCGATGAGCGACATTTCCTTGAAAGCGTCGATTAGTTCTTCAGTGGTGAGTTTTGCCATGGTAGGCGTCCTTTTCTATTCGGTAGCGGGCGCCTCGGCCTCAGCCTTAGGCGCGGTTTCGGCCGCTGGTTCCCCAGCGGATTCCTTCTGGCTTTGCAGGGCCGCGAACAGGCGGGCGGCTCCAGACAGGGAAGCGTTGAACAGCCCGGCGGCCTTGGCGAGATTGCCATTGAACGCGCCGGCGAGCTTGGCGAGGAGTACCTCGCGGGATTCGAGCTCGGCAAGCTTCTTGACTTCGTCGGCACCGAGGACTGAGCCGTCCAGGTAGCCGCCTTTCACAACCAGAAGGGGGTTCTCCTTCGCGAAGGCCTTCAGCCCCTTCGCAACGGCAACGACGTCGCCGGTGACGAATGCGATGGCGGTCGGACCAGCGAGCTGCTCGTCCAGCCCCTCGATCCCGGCGTTCTTGGCCGCGATAGAGGTGAGGGTGTTCTTCACGATGGCGTAGTTGGCGTTCTCGCCCAGCGACCTGCGCAGCTGCTGCAGGGCCGAGACGGTCAGGCCACGATACTCGGTAAGCACCACGCCGTTCGAGTCTGAGAATTGCTTCTCAAGCTCGGCGATCTGGGCTGCCTTTTCCGGGTTCGCCATGTGTCTCCTTCCATTTGGTAGAGCCGCGAACCGCAATAAAAAAGCCGCGAGCACAAGTGCATCGCGGAAGATACAACCTGCGCAAGATTTACGGTTTCCCTACTGGCGGTCTTTGGCCAAGGAAGAACACTACTACAGGCTGGCTAGATAAACAAAAAGACCCCCGGCGAACCGGGGGTCTCGATGATTGTGTCACTCGGCGGCAGGCTTTACCTTGGCCGGATCGATACCGACGCCCGGGCCCATCGTGGCGGCCATGGTGGCCTTCTTGATGTAGCGGCCCTTAGAGGCGGACGGCTTGAGGCGCAGCACCTCGTCGAGGGCTGCGAAGTAGTTCTGGCTGAGGGCTTCCTCGGAGAAGGAGGCCTTGCCGATGATGAAGTGCAGGTTGGCGTGGCGATCCACACGGAACTCGATCTTGCCGCCCTTAATATCGGTGACGGCCTTGGCCACGTCCATGGTGACGGTACCGGTCTTCGGGTTCGGCATGAGGCCGCGGGGGCCGAGCACGCGGCCCAGCTTGCCGACCTTGCCCATCATGTCGGGCGTGGCGACGACGGCATCGAAGTCGAGGTAGCCGCCGGCCACCTTCTCGACGAGCTCGTCCGCGCCAACCTCGTCAGCCCCGGCCTCGGTGGCCTCGGCTGCCCGCGGGCCGGTGGCGAAGACGAGGACCCTTGCCGTCTTGCCGGTGCCGTTGGGGAGGTTGACGGTGCCGCGCACCATCTGGTCCGCTTTACGCGGGTCGACGCCGAGGCGCATAGCTACCTCGACCGTCTCATCGAATTTGGCCGAAGCGCCCTTCTTGACGATGGCGATGGCCTCTTCGGGAGAGTAAAGCTGCGCCGGATCGCGCAGTTCTGCGGCCTTGCGATAGGCCTTGGAGTGTTTCATTCTGGTCTCCTTTTGTCTGGGCCCTCGTGTGGGCCCGGTGCCAGGTGTGGTTTGGGGTTCGCGTCCCCTGCCACGCGGGATTCAGTGAATCTTTAGCCTTCGACGAGCACGCCCATGGAGCGGGCGGTTCCGGCGACGATCTTCATCGCGGCGTCGATGTCGTTGGCGTTGAGGTCGGGCAGCTTGGTGGTCGCGATTTCGCGGCACTGAGCCGAGGTGATCTTGCCGACCTTGTCGACGTGCGGGCGGGCAGAACCGGACTGCAGGCCGGCGGCCTTCTTGATCAGCTCTGCTGCGGGCGGCGTCTTCGTGATGAAGGTGAAGGTGCGATCCTCGTAGATGGTGATCTCTACCGGGACGATGTTGCCACGCATGGATTCGGTCGCGGCGTTGTACTTCTTGACGAAGTCCATGATGTTGACGCCGTGGGGACCGAGGGCCGTGCCGACAGGCGGGGCGGGAGTAGCCGCACCGGCCTGGATCTGCACCTTGACGACAGCCGCTACTTTCTTTTTGGGTGCCATAAAGGGTCCTTTCTTACTACCTGCTGGGAACTCAGTCGATCTTGGAGATCTGGCTGAAGGTGAGGTCGACAGGCGTCTCGCGCCCGAGGATCTCGACGAGCGCGCGCAGGCGTTCGCGCTTCAAATCTATCTCTGTGATGGTGGCGTGAATGCCGGCGAATGCGCCGGAGGAAACCATCACGGAATCGCCGACGGAGAAGTCGTTGATCTGTACCTTCTTGCGGCGCTTCGGGCCCGAAGACTCGGCCTGCACCTTGGCAAGCACGGACGGGGCGAGCATCTTCTCCACCTCGTCGAGGTTCAGCGGCACCGGATCGGAGGCGTGGGCGACGAACCCGGTGACGGAGGGCGTGTGGCGAACCGCCGACCAGGAGGCCTCGTTCAGATCCATGCGCACCAGCACGTAGCCGGGAAGGATCGTGCGCGTCACGCGCTTCTTGGCCCCGTTGCGGGTTTCCATGACGTCCTCGGTGGGAACCACGATCTCGTAGATGTAGTCCTCCATGCCCAGGGCCTTGATGCGGTTCTCCAGGTTTTGCTTCACCCGGTTCTCCATGCCCGAATAGGTGTGGACGACGTACCAGTCGCCTACCTCGGTGAGCAGACGGTCGTGCAGCTGGTCGAGTGCCGCTTGTTCGGCCTCGTCGAGCTCCGGTTCCTCTTCCTCTGGTTCCTCTTCGGGGACGTCGAAGTCGAGGTTCAGGCTGATCTCCGGTTCTTCGGGGGTTTCGGTTTCGGCTGCGGTGTTGTCGTCCACCGCGTCGAAATCCAGGTTCAGGCCCTCGTCAGCGGGGTGTTGGGGAACGTCCTCGCCGAAATCCAGGTTGAGTTCCTCGGGCAGGCCCTCTTCAAAGTTGTCGCTCACGTTCCTCCTAGTTCCCGCCGAAGAGCCACAGCATGAGCGAACCGAAGCCAGCGTCCAGGCCGGACACGTACGCGATGACAACCAGCACGAAGACCAAAACCACGATGAAGTAGAGGTTCCACTGCTGGAGCGTCGGCCACACGACCTTCTTCAGCTCCGCGATGCACTGCTTCACGAACTCGACAGGGCTCGTGCGCTCTTTCTTCTCGGCCTTGGCCTCGCCCTTGCGCTTGTTGGTGGGCTTGCCTTTGGCCGCAGTCTTCTTCTTGGGACGGGCAACGGCGACGTTCGCGGCGACCTTTTGCGCCTCCGTCAGCTCTGCGCCCTGATCCGCGCCGCTCTCAGCGGCGGTTTCTTCGGCATTCTCAGCATCTTGCGCGACGTTCGTTTCTTCGGCATCAGAAGATTCGACGTCGGCAGGGGCTTCCTGCTCATCGTCAATCTTCTCGGGCTCGTCAGCCATAGCCGTCCTTTACATCGTTTGTGGGTACTGATCCTGCCGGATCAGCAGGGCAAGAGGGATTTGAACCCCCAACCTGCGGTTTTGGAGACCGCTGCTCTGCCAATTGAGCTATTGCCCTAGGTTGTGGTGTTCGCTACGGAAAACGGCGCGCTATCGCGGAATATTCCGAAACAAACTCTGACTCATAGGAGCCACCAAGTCGTCAATACTACGTGGTTTCTTCCAATAAGTCGAACCGAGTTGGCCTGCCTTGTCATCCTGCGCGGCCACCCCGTCATGTGGTGTTCTTGTCCCTCGTCATCCTGCGCGCAGTCACAGGATCTCCATTTCGCTTCGCGCAGGATGACGATAGGTGACGTTCGCTACGCGATCAGGCCAAGCCCCTTGACCTCTTCGCGTTCGTGCAGCATCTCGGCCACGGAGGCGTCGATCTTGGCGCGGGAGAAGGCGTTGAGCTCAAGGCCCTCGACGACCGTCGCCACGCCGTCGGCGAAAGTGACGGGGAAGGAGGAGATGAGGCCCTCGGCGACGCCGTACTCACCGTTCGACCACACGGAGGCCGAAACCCAGTCACCCTCCGGAGTGCCGCCCACCCAGGACTTGGCGGCCGCGCAGGTGGCGTTGGCAGCAGAGGCGGCGGAGGAAGCCCCGCGGGCGTTGATAACAGCGGCGCCGCGCTGGGCGACCGTCGGGATGAACTCGTTCTCGATCCAGGCCTCGTCCACGAAGTCGGTGGCGGGCTTGCCGCCCAGCTCGGCGTGGAAGACGTCGGGGTACTGCGTCGAGGAGTGGTTGCCCCAGATGGTGAGCTTCTTGATCTCGGCCACCGGTACCCCGGTCTTGGCGGAGAGCTGGTAGAGGGCGCGGTTGTGATCGAGGCGGGTGAGCGCCTGGAACTGCGTCTTCGGGATGTCAGGGGCGTTGTCGGCGGCAATCATGGCGTTGGTGTTGGCCGGGTTGCCGGTGACGAGCACCTTGATATCGGAAGCGGCGGACTCGTTCAGGGCCTTGCCCTGCTCGGAGAAGATGGCCCCGTTGGCGCTGAGCAGGTCGGAACGCTCCATGCCCTTGCCGCGCGGACGTGCGCCGATCAGCAGCGCGAGGTTGGCACCGTCGAAAATCTTCTTGGGATCGTCGCCGGCCACCACGTTCACCAGGTTCGGGAACGCGCAATCCTGGAGCTCCATGATGGTGCCCTCCAGGTGTGGCAAAGCAGGGGTGATCTCAAGCAGACGCAGCTCGATCGGCTGGTCGGGCCCGTAGATGGCGCCGGATGCGATACGGAAAAGGATGCTGTAGCCGATCTGACCGCCAGCACCTGTGACCGCGATCTTGATAGGGGTTGCACTCACTGTTGACTCCAATGTGTGAGAAGGTACAAAACTGACCAGCCCAAACTATCACTACTTCGCGTTTGTAAGCACTTTTGGCGGCACATGGGCCCGGGCGACAAGGAACAACCCAACTCGTCATCCTGCGCCGGTTCCCCAACTCGTCATCCTGCGCGAAGTCGCAGGATCCCAACCACGAGAAGGGAGATGCTATTCGTCGCTTCGCTCCTTGAGACCGGTGCGGGGCTGCGACTACGCGCAGCATGACGAGGGGCTATGGAACCGCGACAACGCTCCTACTGAACCGCGACGAAGGCTTTGGCCACGCGTTCCATGTTGCGCTGGTTCAGCCCGGGGATGCAGATGCGGCCCGAATCCAGCCCGTAGACGGAGTGGTCTTCGCGCAGGCGGGCCATCTGCTCGCGGCTCAACCCCGTGTAGGAGAACATGCCGACCTGATTGGAAATAAACGACGTGTCGGCCCGGTACCCGGCATCCGTAAGGGTCTTCGCGAACTCAAGGCGCAGGGTCTTAATCCTCTCGCGCATCCCGGCCAGCTCTTCTTCCCAGGAGATCCGCAGTTCGTCGTCGGCCAGTACCGCCGATACCAGCGCGGCGCCGTGGGTGGGCGGGTTGGAGTAGTTGGTGCGGGCCAGAACCTTGAGCTGGGAGAGCACGCGCGCGGCCTCTTCCTCGCAGAAGGTGACGACGTTGAGCGAGCCGATGCGCTCGCCGTAGAGCCCGAAGTTCTTAGAGCACGACGTGGCGACGAACACAGGGACGCCGATAACCGAGAACGCGCGCACCACGGCGGAGTCTTGCAGCACCGAGTAGGAGAAGCCCTGGTAGGCCATGTCGATGAAAGGAATGAGGCCCTTCGCGCCGATGACGGCGGCGACTTCCGACCATTGTTCGTCGGAAAGATCGACGCCCGTGGGGTTGTGGCAGCAGGCGTGCAGCACCACGACGGTTCCGGGTTCGGCCGCTTCGAGATCGTCGAGCATTCCCTGGGCGTCGAGGCCCTGGGTGGAGCGATCGTAGTAGCGGTAGGTGTCCACTTCCAGCCCGGCCTGGGTGAAGATGGCCCGGTGGTTCTCCCAGGAGGGATCGGAGATGAGCACCTTGGCCGGGATGAACTTCTTGATGAAGTCGGCACCGACCTTGAGCGCGCCGGTTCCCGACAGCGACTGGATGGTCGCCGTGCGCCCGAGCGCATCGGAGGGTCCGAAGACGAGCTTGCGGATGGAGTCGATGAAGGAGGGCATCCCGGAGATCGGCAGGTAGCCGCGCGGGTTGGCCTGCTCGGCGAGCGCGCGCTCGGCCTTGCGCACCGAATCGAAGAACGCGACCTTGCCGTCATCGCCGACGTAGACGCCGACTCCCAGATTCACCTTGTCCGGGTTCGGATCGACCTTGAAGGCCTCGGTGATGCCGAGGATGGGATCGCGAGGCGCGGCGGGCACAACATCGAAAACGCTCATGTGCGCGAGTCTATTGCTCTAGGCGGAACTGTGGTACCCGCGTCCACCTTGAACAGGTGCAGGGGCGAAGCATCCGGGAATACAACCCCTTTCGTATTCGTTTAACCCGCGTGTACTATTGCGTGCACGGCTCAAGGGAAAGCCAATCAAGGGGAACAAATGAAAATCAACGCCAACTCACTGGTCGCTTGCGTGCTCGCGCTCGGCCTGACCGTCTCCACCGCGTACCTGGGCGCTGACGCGCGCGCCGAAGCGGACCCCCGACAGAATCTGGGATAACTGAAACCACTAGCACAAACCCTGCTCCAGCTAGCTCGGCGTCTTCGGAAGATGAGAATGCCGACGGGCAGGGCAGCCCCTCCCCCCGATCTCAACCAGCCTCATTCTCACCGCATCGAAGACCATCCCCTGTTTGAGGCCGTCTTCGGTGTACTCGCGTATCGCGGCAATCGCGTTCAGAATGTCCTGCACTCTGGTTTGGTCATCCCTGCTCACAGCGGTACCGCCTCTGCGAGGGCGTTCTTTTCAACGTGGGGCTTCAGGGAGTGTTCGGGTGCCACATCCACTTCGACGTGCAGCAGCTGTTCCAGTTCGTCTTTCAGCCCCGCGAGGTCGAAGATGCTTCGGTGACCGCTGACCAACAGATCGAGATCCGATGCGGGCCCGTCTTCCCTGCGAGCCACCGAGCCAAACACGCGGGGGTTTGAGTAGCCGTACTTATTTGTCAGCGAAACGATTTCCGGGGCGAGTTCTACCACTTTGTCCAACATGTGCGCTTGCCGCGGCACGATAGCTATCTCCAGCTGAGCACCGGTAGCCTCGACGAGCCGGTTCAGCGTTGCAAAGCTAGGTTCCCTGCGTCCTCTCTCGTAGTCGCTCACAACGCTTTGCGTGACGTGCGCGCGAGCGGCCAACTGCGTCTGTGAAAGCCCAGCAAGATCGCGGGCCTGGCGAATCAACTCTGACGACTTCATGAGCCAAGTATAGCGTTTTGTCGATATTCGACCAGGGCCCAGGTCAAGCTGATTCCCCTACGCCACGCCGTTGAACCCTAGGCGGAAAACCAGCGGGCCTGCCGGGACGCGGTATTGCTCATGGGTTTTCGCACCCCAGGTGTCGTCGCCGGCTACGCCTCGGCGTTTGTAGGCCGGGCGCAGCACCGTATGGCGGGTGAGCGGCAGCTCGTTCGGGTGGTCGGCCGCCTCAATTTCCCACGGGGTCCAGGGCAGGGCCGAGAACTCGATGGGGGCGTCGATCGCCTCGAAGCGCAGCCCTAGCCCGCTTTCATCCGTTACCGACGCCCAGCGCACGCCCGTGTGATTGCCCGCCTCTTGGGGGCGCAGGTACCGGCTCAGCTGCTGCCCGACCTCGGCCTCGTAGACCGCGAGCTTTGCGCCCTTGCGCCGATCCAAATAGGTCTCTTCGGGGCCGTCGCCATACCAGCGCAGGTGCTGCAGGGTCGGGTCGGTTTCCAGCAAGAGCGCGAACTCGGGAGGGTCGGCGGCATCCTGCCAGGGCTCCAGCTTGAGCAACGCCTCCACGTAGCCGTCTGCGAACACGGAATAGGACACCAGGCAGTGCCCGCCTGCGGGGAACTTGTAGTCGAACGCGACGGTAGTCGAACACTCGTCTTGAGTTACCCCGGCGAACTCAGCCTTGGCGTATCTGCTTGCCAACTGCCATTGGCCGTCGGCAAACGGCATGTCCCAGCCGCGCTCATTCGAGGTGGGCGCGTGCCAGAAGCACGGCTTGGGGACATTCTTCAGCAGCTCGCGCCCGGCCCACTTGTAGGAGACCAGCCCGCCTTGGAGCTTGGAGAACAGCACCGAGAAGTGCGGGCCGCTAACGCCGACGTTGAACGTGCCGGTTACCAGTTTGGGAGCTTGGGTTGGGTGGGTGTTGGGCTCCGCCCCGGATCTCGTCCGGGGACGGATCTGGGGAAATTGAGATCCAAACACTCCCTGGCCGAAGGCCACTTCCCACCCGGCCTCGGCCCATTCCTGAGCCGAGCGCAGCCGGAAGGAGACGTCGACGACCCTCTCCTCGCCATCGTCCAATAACCCCGCAACCGCATCGGGCAGCGGGTACGATGCCCTCTCCCCCGGGGCGACGTTCGTGTCCAGATCAACGCTGAACTCCGACCGTCCCGCAGAAGAAACCGAAACCACGCACCGGTACTGAGACGTCGGGGTGAAGAGCGAACGATTCTCGATATGCACCGAATCGCGCAGAACCTCCACCTCGATCGGCTGGTAGACGCGCTTTACCTCCTGGCAAGCGGGCTTGGGGGTGTGGTCGGCGAAGCAGATGCCGTCGCCGGAAAAGTCGGAGTCGTGGGGGCGGTCGCCGAAATCCCCGCCGTAGCCGAAGTACGTTTCTCCTTGCGGATCGCGCAGCTGAAGCGCCTGGTCGGCGAAGTCCCAGATGAAGCCGCCTTGGAACAAATCCTCTTGGTAGGCCAGATCCATGTACTCGTCGACGGCCCCAAATGAGTTCCCCATCGAGTGCGCGTACTCGATCATCAGCCACGGCTTGTCCCGCCTGGTCTCCATGAACTCGCGAACCTCGCGCACGGGGTAGTACATCAGGGAGTAGAAATCCGAGGTTTCCAGGTAGCGCTGGTCGTGCCACACGCCCTCGTACTGGACCGGCCTGGAAGGATCGACGCCCTTGAACCATGCGTGCAGATCGCGCAAGGTGGTGCCGCCGAAAGACTCGTTGCCCAGCGACCACATGATCACCGACGCGTGGTTGCGGTCGCGCATGTACATGGAGTTCGCCCGGTCGAACACGGCATCGCGCCAGGCCGGATCGCCGCCCGGGATCGCGTGTTCGACATCGCGCAGCCCCGCCTCGATCTCGCCCCACAGCCCGTGGGTTTCGAGGTTCACCTCATCGACGACGTACAACCCGTAGCGGTCGCACAGATCGTAGAGGAACGAGTTGTTCGGGTAGTGGCAGGTGCGCACGGCGTTGACGTTCAGGCGCTTGAGCAGCTGAATGTCGGCCTCGGTCTGCTCGTAGCTCATCACCCGACCCTCAGCACCGAACTCGTGGCGGTTGACACCCTTGAAAACCAAGCGTTGACCGTTGAGCTTCAGCACCCCGTCCTCGATGGCGACGCGGCGAAAACCGATGGGAATCACCGTCGATTCGCAAAGCTCGCCCCCGTCGAACACCTCCAGCCGAAGCTCGTGCAGATAGGGCCGCTCGGCGCTCCACAGCTCGGGATCGAGGACGCAAAACTCCAGTTCCGCGCTCCCTTGCGCCACCTCGACCCCGCCCAGATAGGCCTTCACCGAACCCGCGCTCAGCGCGCACGAAACCTTGACGCGAGCCTCGGTGAAGTCGTCGTTGAGCTCGTACGACACCCCCACGTCCTCCAGGTGAGCGCGCGGCGCAGCCAGCAGGTACACCGAACGGAACAGCCCGGAGAAACGGAACATGTCCTGATCCTCAAGCCACGAACCGGAGGAGAACTTGAACACTTGGACGGCGAGCCGGTTGGTGCCGTCGAGCAGAAAATCGGTGACGTCGAACTCGGAGGGGGTGAACGAATCGGTCGAATAGCCCACGTACTGGCCGTTCAGCCATACGGCCAGGGCCGACTCCGCGCCCTCGAAAACGAGCGAAACCTTTCCGGGGGCCGAATCCCAGGTAAAGAAGCGCACGTACGAACCTACGGGGTTGTGCTCTGGAACCTGCCCGGGTTCGATCTGCTCCAGGCCGTCCCACGGGTATTCGACGTTGCAGTACTGGGGGGTGTCGTATCCGGCGAGCTGGATGTGCCTGGGCACGCGGATGTCGTCCCAGAGCTCGACGTCAAAGCCCGGTTCCTCGAAGCCGAGCGGCCTGCCGGCGACTGTGGCGCAGAAGTGAAACTTCCACAGGCCGTCGAGTGAGATGCGTTTCCCGGCGGTGTGGTCTGAGTGCGCGGCGGCCCGCCCGTCGTTGAAGTATCCCGGGTCGCCCAACTTGCTGTAGTCGAATGACATTGCCCTCCTCGGCTCGGCGAAAGATGCTAACAGGAATCGGCGGCCAACATGCCGGGGGATGAGCCGCGCCCCAACACAAAATTCCTTGATACCCCGGCCTTACGCGGCCATCAGCCGTTTTTCGTATCCACTCCCGTAGGAAAACTGTGACGAAACTGCAACCTGCCTCAGCCCCCATTTGGTTTCATATCCACCAAGTCACCTTGATAGGCTCAGAAATTGTGGGGTGAGCACCCCCGAAACGATAGGAGTCTCAAGTGAAGAAGATCACAGCCGGCACCGCCCTCGTGGCCGCTGCTGCTCTGTTGCTAAGCGGCTGTGGGGCCGCTCCCGATGAAAGTACCCCGGCGGGCTCTGCCTCCGAGAGCGCCTCCTCCTCCGCCGCCGCCTCGGATTTCTTGGCCTGTATGGTCTCCGATGAGGGCGGCTTCGACGACGCTTCCTTCAACGAGTCCGCGTACAAGGGCCTGGAGCAGGCCGTCACCGATCTCGGCGTGCAGAAGAAAGAGGCCGAGTCCAAGAACGCCAACGACTACCAACCCAACCTCAAGGCCATGCATGACGCCAAGTGCTCGCTGACCATCACCGTCGGCTTCAACCTGGCCAACGACACCAAGTCCGTCGCCGAGGCCAACACCGACGACCACTACGCCATCCTCGACGATGATTCGATCGACCTGCCGAACGTCAAGCCGATCATCTTCAAGACCTCCGACGCGGCCTTCCTCGCCGGCTATCTCGCCGCCGGGTATTCCAAGTCCGGCACCGTCGCCACCTTCGGCGGCATGGAGATCCCGACCGTCACCATCTTCATGGACGGCTTCGCTGACGGCGTCAAGCAGTACAACGAGGACAACAACAAGTCCGTCAAATTGCTCGGCTGGGACAAGGAAACCAAGAAGGGCGTCTTCACCGGCGACTTCTCAGACCTTTCCAAGGGCCAGAACGCCACCAAGAACTTCATCGACCAGGGTGCCGATGTCGTGATGCCGGTCGCCGGGCCTGTGGGCAACGGCGCTGCCGCGGCCGCCAAGGAAAAGGGCGGGGTCGCGCTGGTTTGGGTGGACGCCGACGGCTACCTCACCAACCCTGATTACAAGGATCTGATGCTGACCTCCGTCATGAAGGAAATGCAGTCCGCGGTGTTCAACATCATTAGCGAAGCCAAGGATGGCAACTACTCCAACACTCCGTACGTCGGCTCGCTGGCCAACGACGGTGTGGGCATCGCCCCGCTGCACGACTTCGAATCCAAGGTTGATTCGACGCTCGTGGCCAAGGTAGACGAGTACAAGACCAAGATCGCCTCCGGCGAGTACAAGGTCACCTCGCCTTCCGATCCGAAAGTCTCGTAACTGAATCCATGTGTAAAGAGCCGGGCCCAGCCCGGCTCTTTCCGTGAATACCGCCTAGAACCGCACCGCCCTAAGGGCGAGCCAGGGATGCCAACACACATTCATCGATTGACCTTGCAAGTTTTTTGCCAAGTCGAAATGTTTTCAACCAGCTTGCGCACTAGGATGCGACAAGCACTCAACGAAGGAGGCGCATGTGAAGCTTGAGTTGCGCGAGGTGACGAAGAAATTCGGCGACTTCACCGCCAACGACAAGATCTCCATCACGGTAGAAGAAGGACAGATCCACGCCCTGCTGGGCGAGAACGGCGCCGGAAAATCCACCCTGATGAACGTCTTGTACGGCCTGTACCAGCCCGACGGCGGCGAAATCTTGCTCGACGGCAAGCCGGTTGCCTTCGCCGGACCTGGCGATGCGATGGCCGCCGGTATCGGCATGGTTCACCAGCACTTCATGTTGATTCCTGTGTTCACCGTCGCCGAGAACGTCGTGATGGGCCACGAGCCGACCGGCCCGTTCGGCATCATCGACGTTCCCAAAGCTAGAGAGATCGTGCGCGAGATTTCCGAACGCTTCGGCTTCGAGGTCGACCCGGACGCCTATGTCGAGACGCTGCCCGTCGGCGTGCAGCAAAGGGTCGAGATCATCAAGGCCCTGTCCCGGCAGGCCAAGGTTCTCATCCTCGATGAGCCGACGGCCGTGCTCACCCCGCAGGAGACGGACGAGCTGATGCAGATCATGCGCCAGCTCAAATCCCAGGGGACCTCCATCGTGTTCATCACCCACAAGCTGCGCGAAGTCCAAGAGGTGGCCGACACGATCACCGTCATCCGCCGCGGCAAGGTCGTCGGCGAGGCGGCCCCCACCGCCACCCAAGAGGAGCTCGCCTCCATGATGGTGGGCCGGGCCGTCGAGATGGAGGTCGAGAAGTCCCCCGCAAAGGAGGGAGATGTGGCGCTCTCGGTCGGCGGGCTGTCGCTGGTCGAGCGCTCGGGCCGGGCCCTGCTCGAAGACATCAGCTTCGACGTCCGCGCTGGGGAAATTCTGGCCGTCGCCGGGGTGCAGGGCAACGGACAGACCGAGTTGGCCGAAACCCTGATGGGTCTGAGAAGGGCGACCGCCGGGTCGATTCGGCTCGACGGCCAAGAGCTGGCCGACAAGAACGTGCACGAGATCATCGACTTCGGCGTTGGGTACATCCCCGAAGACCGCTCCAAGGACGGGGCGATCGAGGAGTTCTCCATCGCCGAAAACCTGGTGCTCAACCAAACCCGCGGCGAGTTCTCTAAGCACGGGTCGCTGCGCATGGGCCTAATCCAGAAGCACTCCAAGGAGCTGGTCGAGGCCTACGATATCCGCACCGGATCGTCGAACGCCGAGCTGGACACCCTCTCGGGCGGCAACCAGCAGAAGGTGGTCGTCGCCAGGGAACTGTCCCGCAACTTGAAGCTGCTGCTGGCCGCGCAGCCGACCCGAGGCGTCGACGTCGGATCAATCGAGTTCATCCACCAGCAGATCGTCGCCGAGCGCGACAAGGGCACCCCGGTGGTGATCATCTCCACCGAGCTCGACGAGGTGAAAGCCCTAGCCGACCGCATTGCGGTGATGTACCGGGGCCGGTTCGTCGGCATTGTCCCGGCAGATACCAGCCGCGAAGACCTAGGCCTGATGATGGCCGGAATCATGCCCGGGGAAAAGGAGGCCGCAAATGAGTGAGACCACAGCAACCGAGAAGCGTTCTTGGCGCGAAACCTGGCAAAAGATCGCCATGGGCTCGGCCCTGACCTCCGTGCTCGCGGTGGTCGCCGCGCTGATCGTCGGGGCAATCTTGATCGCCGCCGCCGACGACCAGGTGCAAAAGACCGCCGGATACTTCTTCGCGCGCCCCACCGACTTCCTGTGGGCCGTGTGCTCGAAGGTCGGCTCGGCCTACGCGGCGCTGTTCCAAGGTGCCGTCATCAACTTCGGTGCTGCCTCTATCTCCGAGGCGTTCGCGCCGCTCATGGACACCTTGTCCATGTCCGTCCCGCTGATCTTCGCAGGCCTGGGCCTGGGCATGGGCTTCCGCGCCGGGCTGTTCAACATCGGCGGGCAAGGCCAGATCATCTTCGGCGCGATCATCTGCGGCTACATCGGCTTCGCTGTTCCCATGCCGCCGGTGCTGCACATGATCGTGTGCGTACTCGGCGCGTTCATCGGCGGGGCGCTGTGGGGCTTCATCCCCGGCGCGCTCAAAGCCTGGACGGGCGCCAACGAGGTGATCGTCACCATCATGCTTAACTACATCGCCTCCTACTTCCTGGCGTTCTTGCTCACCCTGGACGCCTTCCAGGTGCCCGATTCCAACGTGCCGGTGTCGCCGCTCATCCAATCGACCGCCCGGTTCCCCTCGTTCTTCGGAACCCGGGTCGACCTGGGGTTTGTGCTTGCCATCGCCGCTGCCGTCGGCGTTTGGTACCTGATGGAACGCACGACGCTCGGCTTCTCGATCCGGGCCGTCGGCCTCAATCCCGACGCCGCACGCACAGCCGGCATGAGCGTCCCGGGTTCGACGATCTGGGTGATGGTGATCGCCGGCGGGCTCGCCGGGCTGGCCGCCACCTCCCAGCTTTTGTCCTCGGCCTCGGCTACCTTGACCGCGGGCATCGCCTCTACCTTTGGCGTCGACGCCATCACCGTGGCCCTGCTGGGCCGCTCGAAACCGCTGGGAACCGTACTCGCCGGGCTGCTGTTCGGCGGGCTGCGCGCCGGCGGCTATCTCATGCAGGTGCTCACCGACACCCCGATCGACGTGATCTTGGTACTCCAGTCGGTGATCGTGCTGCTCATCGCCGCTCCCCCGCTGGTGCGCGCGATATTCAGATTGCCCGACCCTGAGCGTCGGAAGAAGAAGCGCGAAAAGAAGGCGCTGAAGGCAAGGGAGGCCGTGGCATGAGCGAGCAGTCCACAATGAAGCGAATCGAACTAAGAGAGCCGCACGTGCTGGCCCCGATCTCGTGGAAGAACCCGATCATCTACTCGGTGCTGACGTTCATCTCGCTCGTCATCATCTTCTTCCTGAACTCCGACGCCGCCAGCAAATTCGTCATTGACACCGGCACCACCGGTATTCCGCTGATCTCCTTCGAGCTGCCCACCCAGCTGACGGTCGTCTCGATGACGATCCTGGAGGCCGTGCTGGCCGCCGTCTCCTGGCTGCTCACCTCCCGGCGCGAGAAGAACGGCGTGTGGCTGCCGATCGTGTTCGGGCTGGCGTTCGTCGTGGCGTTCTTGACCGCGGCCGTCGGCGGCAACGAGCAGTCGCTGCCGGTCACCTCGCTGCTCACCGGCGCACTGTTCCTGTCCACACCGCTGATCTTCGGCGCGCTCTCGGGCTGCATCTGCGAGCACGTGGGCGTCATCAACGTGGCGATCGAAGGGCAGCTGCTCATGGGGGCATTCCTGGCTGCGGTCGTCGGCTCGGTGACGCGCAACCCCTGGCTGGGGCTGATCTGCGCCCCGTTGGCCGGTGCCTTCCTGGGGGCGCTGCTCGCACTGTTCGCCGTGCGCTACTGGGTCGACCACATCATCGTCGGCGTCGTGCTGAACGTGCTGGCCACCGGCCTGACGTCCTATCTTTTCTCGACGGTCTTGTCCGATAACTCGGAGCTGTTCCAGTCCGCGGTGAAACTGCCCACCTGGCCGATCCCGCTGCTCTCCCAGATTCCTGTGCTCGGGCCGGTGCTGTTCAACCAAAACGTGCTCGTCTACGTGATGTATATCGCCGTGATCTTGCTGCAGATTCTCATGTTCAAGTCTCGCTGGGGCCTTAGGATGCGCGCCTGCGGCGAACACCCGAAGGCCGCCGACACCGTCGGCATCAAGGTGAACACCACCCGGATTCGCAACACGATCTTGGGCGGGGCGATCGCCGGGCTCGGCGGGGCGTTCTTCACGGTCGCCAACGGCCTGATCTTCGCCAAGGACATGAGCTCGGGCCGCGGCTACATCGCTCTAGCGGCCATGATCTTGGGTGCTTGGACACCGCGCGGCGCGGTCGCCGCGGCGCTGCTGTTCGGCTTCGCCGATAACCTGCAGAACGTCCTGTCGGTGATGGGCGTGGCCATCCCCTCGCAGTTCATGTTGATGGCCCCGTATCTGATCACGGTTCTGGCGGTCGCAGGCCTGGTCGGCAAGGTGCGCGCCCCGGCAATGGAAGGCGTCGCCTACAAGGGCTAAGCTCTGATAAGAGGTTAGGAGTCCCCATGGATTGGCAACCATTAGAGCTAGCCGCACGCGAGGCAGCCACGCACGCCTATGTTGAGTATTCGCACTATCGGGTCGGCGCCGCCGCGTACACGGCTGACGGACGGCTGGTCACCGGCTGTAACGTCGAGAACGCCTCGTACGGGCTGACGCTGTGCGCCGAATGCGGCCTGGTCTCGGCCCTGCACCTGAGCGGCGGCGGAAAGCTGGCGTACTTCACCTGCGTGGGCGGCACGGAAGAGCCGTTCGAGATCATCACGCCCTGCGGCCGCTGCCGTCAGCTGCTTTTCGAGCATAGCGGCCCCGACCTGGTGCTGCTCACGCCCGAGGGTGAGCGGCTGCTCGCGCAGATGCTGCCCCAGGCTTTCGGCCCGGCCAACCTGGAGGTGCGATGAGCGAACCCTTTGACGCCGTCGACGTCATCCAAACCAAACGCGACAAGGGAACCTTGTCGGATGCCCAGATAGATTGGGTGATCGACGCCTACACTCGCGGGGTCGTCGCCGAGGAGCAGATGGCGGCCCTGGCCATGGCCATCTTCCTCAACGACCTGAACCCCGACGAGCTGAACCGCTGGACGGCGGCGATGCTGAACTCGGGCGAACATCTGAACTACTCCGATCTGCCCGGCCCCACCGCCGATAAGCACTCGACGGGTGGCGTCGGGGACAAGATCACCTTGCCGCTGGCCCCCTTGGTCGCCTCCTTCGGGGTGATCGTGCCGCAGCTGAGCGGCCGTGGGCTGGGCCACACCGGCGGAACCCTGGACAAGCTGGAGGCCATCCCCGGCTGGCGGGCCGCCCTTACCAACGACGAGATGCGCCACCAGCTCGCCGAGATCGGCGCGGTCATCTGCCAGGCGGGTTCCGGCCTGGCCCCTGCCGACCGCAAGCTGTACGCGCTGCGCGACGTGACCGCGACCGTCGACTGTATTCCGCTGATCGCCTCCTCAATCATGAGCAAGAAGCTCGCCGAAGGCACCGACGCGCTGGTACTGGACGTGAAATACGGCTCCGGTGCCTTCATGCGCGACTACGACAAGGCCAAGGAGCTGGCAACCACGCTCGTGGCGATCGGGAAGGACGCCGGGGTTAACACCACCGCGCTGCTGACCAACATGGAAACTCCGCTGGGGCTGACCGTCGGCAATGCGCTGGAGGTGCGCGAGGCCGTCGAGGTGCTGGCGGGCGGCGGACCGGAGGACGTCGTCGAGCTCACCGTGGCGCTGGCCCGCGAGATGCTCGAATGCGCATCGGAGAACGTCGCCACCATGGGCGTACCCGCCGCCGGGCTGCACCCGGGAGAGTCCAAGACCAATAAGTTCGCCATGTGGCTGGCCGAACAAGACCCGGCCGAGAACCTAAAGAACGGCAAGGCGATGGACGTGTGGCGTTCGATGATCGCCGCCCAGGGCGGCAACCCCGACGCCGAGCTGCCGTGGGCCAAGGCCACCGAAACCGTCACAGCCTCCGAGTCGGGCTACATCACTCAGATCGACGCGCTGAGTGTCGGCATCGCCGCCAGGCGTTTGGGTGCCGGGCGGGCGCGAAAAGAGGATTCGGTGCAAGCCGGTGCCGGCGTCGTTTTGCATAAGAAGCCGGGCGACAAGGTCAAAGCCGGAGAGGTGATCTTCGAGCTGCACACCGATACACCCGAGAAATTTGCCAGGGCCAGGGAGGCCCTCAACTGGGAAATCGGCCCGAAACCGGAGCCGAGCACGCTGATAGCGGAAAGGATCGCATGATGAAACGCGCAGAACTGGCAAGGTATATCGACCACACCTTGCTCAAACCCGAGGCCACGGCGGCCGATGTGGAGAAGCTTGTCGAGCAGGGCGTCGAGCTGGGCGTCTATTCGGTGTGCGTCTCGCCCTCGATGCTGCCGATCGACTCGCGCGGCCTGAAGGTCGCCGTCGTCTGCGGCTTCCCCTCCGGCGCGCACAAGTCCGACGTGAAGGCCGCCGAGGCCGCGTTGTCCGTGCAGGCAGGGGCCGACGAGGTGGACATGGTAATCAACCTGGGCGCGGCCAAGGCCGGGAACTGGGAGATCGTGCAATCCGACATCGCCGCCGTGCGCGCGGCCTGCGAAGGCAAGGTGCTCAAGGTCATCATCGAATCCGCCGTCTTGACCGACGACGAGATCGTTTCCGCTTGTAAAGCCGCCGAAGCCGCCGGGGCGGACTTCGTGAAGACCTCTACTGGCTTCCACCCGGCGGGCGGGGCCACGGTTCACGCCGTCGAGCTGATGAAGGCGACGGTAGGCGATCGTCTGCAGGTCAAGGCCTCCGGCGGCATCCGCACCTACGCCCAGGCCGAGGCCATGATCGAGGCCGGAGCCACCCGCTTGGGCCTGTCTGCCTCCGCGCAGATTCTGGCCGAAGCGGAAGAGTAGGAAACGTCTCCGATGCGGTACCCAACCCGTCATCTAGCGCACACACCCACTTCGTCATCTAGCGCACATACCAACTTCGTCATCCTGCGCGTAGTCGCAGGATCTCCCTCCGAAAGGAGACCAAATAGATGGACATTTTCACCCAAGCCAACGACTGGCTCACCCACGACCCCGACCCGGACACCCGGCGCGAGCTCCAGCACGTGCTGAACGCTGCCAAGTCCGGCGCCAAAGCTAAAGAAGACCTAGAAGACCGCTTCTCGGGGATGCTCCAGTTCGGCACCGCCGGGCTGCGCGGAAAGCTGGGGGCCGGCCCCAACCGCATGAACCGTGCGGTGGTGATAAAGGCCGCGCGCGGGCTCGTCGACTACCTGAAGCTCTCGCTGGACAAGCCCAAGGTCGTCATCGGAAACGACGCCCGCCACAAGTCCCGCGAGTTCGCGCTGGACACCGCCGGGGTCGTCACCGCGATGGGCGGGGAAGCGCTGCTGCTGCCCGACAAGCTGCCCACTCCCCTGCTCGCCTATGCCGTACGCGCGCTGCACGCCGACGCCGGGGTCATGGTCACCGCCTCCCACAACCCGCCGCAGGACAACGGCTACAAGGTCTACCTGGGCGGACGGATGGTGAGCGAGCCCGAGCGCGGCGCCCAGATCGTGCCGCCCTACGACTCCGAGATCGCCGCCTGCATCGCCAAGACGGCCCCCGCCGACGAGATCGAGCGCGCCGGGCGCGGCTGGACGGATATCGGCCCGGAACTCGAACAGCAGTACATCGAGGCGGTGGCCGCCGGGGAGACCCGCGCCGAAGCCCAGGCCCGGCCCCCGATCAAGATCGTCCACACCGCCATGCACGGCGTCGGCTCGCACACCGCACTGGAGGCCCTTGTCAGGGCCGGATTCGAGAACATCGAGTCAGTGAAGGAGCAAAAGCGTCCCGATCCCGACTTCCCGACCGTCGCCTTCCCCAACCCGGAGGAGCCGGGCGCTATCGACCTGGCGCTAAAACTGGCCCGTGACGTCGACGCGGATGTGGTGATCGCCAACGATCCCGACGCCGATCGCTGCGCGGTGGCCACCTGGGATCCGCGCTCGGGAGGGTGGCGGATGCTGCACGGCGACGAGCTCGGGGCCATCTTGGGGCACGCGGTAGCCGAGCAGCTCTCGCTTCCGGTACCCGACATCGAACCCGAGCCCGACGCCCCGGTGCTGGCCAACTCGATCGTCTCCTCCAGGCTGCTGGGCAAGATCGCCGCCGCCCACTCGCTGCCGTACCAGCAGACCCTGACCGGTTTTAAGTGGATGGGCCGCGTGCCGAACCTGGCCTACGCGTACGAGGAGGCGATCGGATACTGCGTCCGCCCCGATCTCGTACACGATAAGGACGGCATCTCCGCGGCGGTGCTGGTGGCCCGCGTCGTCTCCGATCTCAAGGCCGACGGCCTGACGCTCACCGACCTGCTGGACAATCTGGCCAGGGCCCACGGCCTGTACCTGACCGACCAGCTTTCGGCCCGCTTCACCGATCTTGAGCTGATCCCCGAAACGATGAAGCGGCTGCGCGAGAACCCGCCGAAGACACTGGCAGGTTCGCCGATCGTCGAATCGCACGACCTTTCCAAGGGCTACAACGGCTTGCCGGCGACCGACGGCATCTTGATGCTGACCGCGGCAAACGACCGCGTCGTCGTGCGCCCATCGGGTACCGAGCCCAAGGTCAAGTGCTACCTCGAGGTCGTCTCCGACGTCGACCCCGATGCGAGCTTCGACGACCTCACCTCGCTTCGCGCCCACGCCAAAGCGCGCCTGGGAGCGATCAAGGAAGACCTCAACACCGCGCTCTTTGCGTGATCGAAAAGAAAGAAATCACCATGGCAACTCCACACATTTGCGCTAATCCCGGCGATTTCGCCCCGGCAGTTTTGATGCCCGGCGATCCCAAGCGCGCCGAGCGCATGGCCGCCTCCATCCTCGACAACGCCCGGCTCGTCACCGACGTGCGCGGAATCAAGGGCTTCACCGGCGAGTACAACGGCGACGGCCCGCACATGGGCAAGGAGCTCTCCGTCATGGCCTCCGGGATGGGGATGCCGTCGATCGGCATCTACTCGACGGAACTGTTCAAGTTCTACGGCGTCGACCGGATCATCCGGGTCGGTACCGCCGGCGGCATCGCCGAGCGGGTCAAGGTAGGCGACGTCATCATCGGCACTGCGGCCCACACCACCTCGTCGATGAACGAGCTGCGCATCCCCGGCACCCACTTCTCCGCCGTCGCTGACCTGCGCATGGCCGCCGCCGCGCTGGCCGCCGCCGAGGGCGATCCGCGCGTCTACTCGGGAGCGATCATCTCCAACGACCACTTCTACTTCTCTGTTCCCGGCCAGTTCGAGGCCTTGCAGGCCCACGATGTGCTGGGCGTCGAGATGGAGGCCGCGTGCCTGTACGGCGTCGCCGCCGAGTACGGCAAGGGGGCCCTGACGGTGCTCACCGTCAGCGATCACCTGGCCCACCACGATTCGGATATGACCAGCGAGGAGCGCGAGACCATCTTCCAAGGCTCGCTGAAGCTGGCAGTCGCCGCGGCCTTCGCCTGAGCGTCGACCAGTAACGCGCGCATGTGAGGTTCCCCCTTGCCAGGCAGATAGACTGGCCGGGTGCTCGGATATCTTGGCCCTGAGGGGACGTTCACACACCAGGCCCTGCTCTCCTTCCACCGCGAGGAGGCCAGGCCCTATTCGTCCGTCATCCAGGCGCTGGATGCGGTAAGGAACCGCGAGGTCGAGTCGGTGCTGGTGCCGCTGGAGAACTCCATGGAGGGCGGCGTCTCGGCGACGCTGGACAACCTGGCCTCAGGGCAACGCCTGATGATCACCCGCGAGGTGCTGCTCGACGTCCAGTTCGATCTGTGCGTGCGCCCAGGAACCAAGTTCGACGACATCCGCCACGTCATCACCCACCCGCACGCCGCCGCCCAAACCCGGAACTGGATTGCGCAGAACCTGCCCAAGGCCGACCTCACCGAGGGCGGCTCCACCGCGGCCGCCGCCAAGGAAGTGTCTAACCCCGATTCCAAGTACGACGCCGCCGTGTGCGCCGCCGTCGCCGGGGATCTGTACGGTCTCGACCACATCGCGCGCAATATCGCCGACAACCCTGGGGCCGTCACCCGATTCGTCCTGGTGGGCCTGCCCGGACGCCCCCCGGCCCCCACCGGATCGGATAAAACGACGCTGGCCGTCCATCTGCGCGAAGACCAGCCCGGCGCGCTGCTGGAGATGCTGCAGCAATTCGCGATGCGCGGCGTAAACCTGTGCCGCATCGAATCGCGGCCCACCAAGGAGGGCCTGGGCTCGTACTACTTCTCCATCGACGTGGAGGCCCACATTCTCGACGCCCGGATGCGCGAAACCGCCAAGGGTCTGCACCGGATCATGGGCGAGATCATCTTCCTCGGTTCCTACCCCAGGGCCGACCATGTGCGCCCGAAGATCGGCAGGGGATTTTCCGACAAGGACTTCAAGGCGGCGAAGAACTGGTTCATCGAGTTGGTGAACCCCGAAGAGCGCAGGTGAGCGCCGCGCGCGGGCGCGATAAGCTTTCCCACTGTGATTGACCTTTCGATTCTCCGCAACGACCCCGACCGAATTCGCCGCTCGCAACAAATGCGCGGCGAGGACGTTCAGCTGGTAGACGAGCTGCTCAAGGCCGACGACGAACGCCGGGCCGCGATCTCCACCTTCGAAAAGCTCCGCGCCGAGCAAAAGTCCATCGGCAAGGAAGTTGCCAAGGCCCAAGGCGACGACAAGCAAAAGCTGATCGCCCGCACCAAGGAGCTGGCCGCAGAGGTCAAGAACGCCCAGAAGCTCTCTAACGAAAAGGAAGAGGCTTTCGACAAGCTGATGAAACAGCTTCCGAACCTGGTTTTCGAAGATGTGCCCGTCGGCGGGGAGGACGACCTGATCGTCATCGAGACCCACGGTACCCCGCGCGATTTCGAGGCTGAGGGCTTCAAGCCGCGCGATCATGAGGAGCTGGGCAAGCTGCTCGGGGCCATCGACATCGACCGCGCCTCCAAGGTGTGCGGCTCGCGGTTCTACTTCCTGACCGGCCAGGGCGCGCAACTCGAGTTCGCCATCGTTAACCTGGCCATCCAAAAGGCCTTGCAGTGGGGGTTCACGCCCATCATTCCCCCGGCGCTGGTCAAGCCCTCGGCCATGGACGGCACCGGCTTCCTCGGCCAGGCGGCCCAGGACGTCTACTATCTGCCCGCCGACGACATGTATCTGGTCGGCACCTCCGAGGTGGCGCTGGCCGCCTACCACTCGGACGAGATCTTGGAGGCCTCCACGCTGCCACGCCACTACGTCGGCTATTCGCCCTGCTTCCGCCGCGAGGCCGGCAGCTACGGCAAGGACACCAAGGGCATCTTCCGCGTGCACTGGTTCGATAAGGTCGAGATGTTCGTCTACTGCAAGCCCGAAGACTCGGTGGCCGAGCACCACAAGCTGCTCGAGTTTGAGAAGGATTTCCTGACGGCCCTGGAGCTGCCCTTCGAGGTGTTGGACGTAGCCAGCGGCGATCTGGGCATGTCCGCTGCCCGCAAGTACGACTGCTACGCCTGGTTCCCCGGGCAAGGACGCTACCGCGAGGTGACCTCGACGTCGAACTGCACCGAGTTCCAGGCCAGGCGCCTGAACGTGCGCTACCGCGAGGGGGACGTCAAGCACGTGGCAACCCTGAACGGCACGCTGGCCGCCATCCCGCGCCTCATCATCGCCTTGCTCGAAAACCACCAGCAGGCCGACGGCTCCGTCAAGGTTCCCCAGGCGCTGCAGCACTACCTGGGCATGGACAAGCTCACCCCGATCCAGTAGGGGGAGGCCGTGGGAGAGTATCTTTCCAAGCTGCCCGACGGCACGGTAAAGCAGCGCAATCCGTTCGGCGGAACCCGGGTGTGGACCGTCTCCGGAAGGGGAAACCGGCCCCTGGCCGTCGTAAAGAAGGAACCCAAGCCCCTGCAGCAAGGGGATCGCGAGCACGCCTGCGTTTTCTGCTCCGGGCAGTACCTCAAGACTCCCCCGGAGAAGGATCGGCTGATCCGCTCGGCCGAGGGCTGGGAGTACCGCCAGGCGGTGCTGCCGAAGGACTACTACCTTCCGGTCGCCGAGTTCCGGCGCATCCCAAACCTATTCGAGATCCTCTCCTACGATTACTGGCATCTCAACTACGGCTACGAGCTTTCCGCCGACATCTTGGAGCGCAAGCGCGCCTACCTCGACGATCCGCAGGGCCGCAACCACGTGCTCTACGTGGTGAAGAACAAGCTCAAGGCGATGGGCGTCGATCCGGATTCCAAGACCCAGGCCGAGCTTCTGGAGCTCTCCAGCGCGTTCTTTGCCTCCGGGCATGACGTGATCGTGCCGCGTCGGCACTACACCGATGACGCCGTGGACACCGCCGGGCTGTCGTTTTCCGGGTCGCTGACGCCCGACGAGCACGAGCAGTTCATCCGCTTCACCATCGACGCCGCACGCGATCTCTACGCCGACAACCGCTATGCGCGCTACGTGGCCGTCTTCCAGAACTGGCTGCAGCCCGCGGGCGCTTCTATCGAGCACCTGCACAAGCAGCTGGTCGCGATCGATGACTGGGGCGGCAGGCAGTCGGCCTCGATCAAAAAGCTGCGCAAGAACCCGAACGTCTTCAACGAGGACGGCACCAATTACGCCTCCATGAAGAACCTCTTCATCGCCGAGAACGACTACGCGCTAGCATTCGCCGGGTTCGGCCACCGCTACCCCACCATCGAGATCTACTCGAAATCCGAGGCGTCCTTCCCGTGGGAGCACGAGGCGCAGGAGGTGCGGGCGATGTCCGACCTCATCCACGCGATGCACGCGGCCACGGGCGTCGAAATCCCGACGAACGAGGAATGGCACTACCGGCCCATCGACTTCAACCTGCCCATGCCCTGGCGGGTGATGCTGAAGTGGCGGATTTCGACGCTGGCCGGTTTCGAGGGCGATACGAAGATCTACCTGAACACCATCGACCCGTGGACACTGCGCGACCGCGTGGTGCCGCGCCTGTACGAGCTGCGCGATTCCGGGGCGATCGCCCCGATCCGAATCGCCACCGAGTGCGCGGCCAAGCCCAACTCGCTGCGCTACCGGTGGTAGCGACTAAGCTATTCCCCTGTGGCTCTTACAATCGGAATCGTCGGCTTGCCCAATGCCGGAAAATCAACTCTCTTCAACGCTCTGACCCGCAACAACGTGCTGGCCGCGAACTATCCGTTCGCGACGATTGAGCCGAACGTCGGCGTCGTGGGTGTGCCCGACGGCCGTCTGGCGGTTCTCGGTGAGATGTTCGATTCCGCCCGGCTGGTCGAGGCCACCGTCTCGTTCGTGGACATCGCCGGTATCGTCAAGGGTGCTTCCCAGGGCGAGGGCATGGGTAACGCGTTCCTGGCCAATATCCGCGAATCCGACGCCATTTGCCAGGTAACCCGTGCTTTCCGCGATCCGGATGTCACGCACGTCGACGGCGGGGTGAACCCGGCGAACGACATCGAGACGATCCGCACCGAGCTGATCTTGGCCGACCTCCAGACCATCGAGAAGGCGCTGCCGCGCATCGAGAAGGAGGCCCGGATCAAGAAGGAGAAGCAGCCCTACCTGGCGGCGGTGCTGGAGGCTCAGCAGGTGCTGAACGACGGCAAGGGTGTGTTCCAGGCCGGGCTCGATCTGGAGCCGCTGCGCGACCTGTTCTTGCTCACCGCCAAGCCCTACCTGTACGTGTTCAACTGCGATTCGGGAGATCTCGAAGACGAAAGCTTCAAGGACGAGCTGCGCGCGATCGTCGCCCCGGCTGAGGCGGTTTTCGTCGACGCCAAGATCGAGGCCGAGATCGCCGAGCTGGAGCCCGCCGAGGCCAAGGAATTCCTGGCGGACATGGGCATCGAGGAATCGGGTCTGGAGGTGCTGGCGCGCGTCGGCTTCGACACCTTGGGGCTGCAGACGTTCCTGACCGCCGGGCCGAAGGAATCCCGCGCCTGGACGATCCACAAGGGCTGGACCGCCCCGCAGGCCGCCGGCGTAATCCACACGGACTTCGAGCGCGGCTTCATCAAGGCCGAGATCGTCTCCTTCAACGACCTGGTAGAACTCGGCGGCATGGCGAACGCCAGGGCCGCGGGCAAGGTGCGCCTAGAAGGCAAGGACTACGTGATGGCCGACGGTGACGTCGTCGAGTTCAAGTTCAACGTATAGAAAACGAATTCGACGTATAAGGAATCGGAGTCAGCCCTTTCCGTCATTCCACGATTCGCGCGTGCAGCAACCTCAGTTGACGTCTCGCCCACTACACCCGGGGGTGTTGGGGGTCGCCCCCCACGCAATTGAAGATGCCCGGCCACCGAATGGGGACGATGACCGGGCCGTAAGGAGGGATGCTAAGGCTTTGCCGCGACCGGCTTGGGCGTCGAGAGCACCTTGGACATCAGGTAGACCGTCTGCCCGCCGAGGTTAATCAATACGTCGGGATCGGGGCTGTCGACCGAGATCTTGATGGCGAAGCCGTTGACCTGTCCGGCCTTGAGGTCGTCCACCGGAACGCCCTTGGAGACTTCGTCGAAGGTCAGATCCTTGGCAACCGTCTTGCCCATCGAGCCGGTGCAGAGCTTGCTTTCCAGCTCGCCCTTCTTGATCTTGTTGGGCGAGGTGGCACCGACCTGGCGAACCTCGAAGCGCAGCGCATCGCGCAAATCGTCATAGGCCGGATCGCTCACCTTTTCGTAAACCGAAAGGACATTCTCGGTATCGAAAACCGAATGGGGGCTGTTCGCAATCATGAACGTCTTGCACACGTACTTGGTCTTATCCGGTTTGAGCACATCGTTCGTATTGTAGATAGCGATCGGGCCCTCTTTATCGGTGGGCAGGTTATCGGGCTTATCGCCCTTCGTCTCGACGGTGTCGTGCCAGTCCGTCGAATCCGAATTGTTCTTGGAAAATCCGGTGATCTTGGCGTTGAAGCCGGTCTCGACCCTCATGCCGTTGGTCGGGTCGGCCAACTGAGCGTACTCGCCGTCCACCACGGCTGCCAGCGTCGAACCGGCGATCATGCACCCGGCCACCATGGCGCTCATGATGAGGGTGCCGACCCTGCGCTTTACCGGCTTTTCGACGGTCAGCGCAATATTCCCTGTATTTGTTTGCTTATCTTGCATTCGCTCTACTTTCTTGCCGCTATGGGCATGTTTTGGGCATGGCTCACCCAATTTGATTCTTGCTACCTCACCTATGGCGATAACCCGCGAATTGCGGGAGCTTCAAGCCACATTCTCGCGCGGGGACCAGGTCAACCCACGCAATGGGATCTCGTTATTCGAGAACCTCTTCGGCACCCGTTACCCGAATAGGCAACCGGCACCTGCCAACCAACAACACACTCTTCCCTAACTTATCGTTCGTGTCTTGCAATGCTCTTCACCTTAGATGTTGGCGTAAAG
>JAISTE010000029.1 GCA_031272825.1 Propionibacteriaceae bacterium
TCGAGATCTACACGGGCCAGCGGGGTACCTTTGGGCACGGCCACGGCCTTTTGCAGATCAGCCTCGGTTATGACGGAAATCCCTTGTGCGCGCAGTTTTTGGTAGCCGAAGGCCGTCGAGCCCAGGAAAAGCCAGACGGTGGCAACCGCGAGCCCGAGAACGCCAATATAGGAGGCGGCGATCCCGATCCGCCGGGGCCAGGGATTCTTCTTCTTGGCCATCAGCGCCCCCGCAGCAAGGCAAGCAGCTCAGGCCCGACCCGGGTGATCGAGCCCGCGCCGATGGTGAGTACCAGATCCCCGCTGGCGGCGATTTCGGCCAGCGCCTTGGGAAGATCGGATTCCTTGGCGACGTACTCGACGGGCCTGCCGAGCTTGTCGGCTTCATCCGCGATGAGCTTGCCGGTTACCCCCGGGATGGGGGCCTCTCTGGCCGGGTAGATGTCGGTCAGCACGATGATGTCTGCCAGTGCGAGCGCCTGGGCGAACTCGGCGGCGTAGCGCTGGGTGCGGGAAAACAGGTGCGGCTGGAAGCAGGCGATTACACGGCCCTTCCCGGCGTACTCGCGGGCTGCCAACAGCGTGGCCCTTACCTCGTCTGGGTGATGGGCATAGTCGTCGACGACCGTCACCCCGGCGGCCTTGCCCAGCACCTGGAACCGGCGCTCGGCGGCGGTGAACCCAGGAGCGGCAGCGGCCAAGGAGACCGGATCGCAGCCGAGCAAATCGGCAGCAGCGAAGGCAGCGGCGAAGTCGAGCACATTGTGGCGTCCCGGTTGGCGCAGCCCGAACCTAGCCGAGAACTCACCGTGTGAGATCAGCGCCGAAGAACCCGAGGCATCCAGTGTGATTTCGCTGAGCCGGTAATCCGCCTGGGCACTCTCCCCGAATGTGATTACCTTCTTGCCTTCGGTCTTGAGGCGCTCAGCCTCGGCTCTGGCACCGGGGTCGTCGGCTGAGATGATGACGGCCTCGACCCCGTCAGCGGATGCGAAGCGGTGGTAGCCCTCGCGGTAGTTCTCGACGGTTCCCCAGTTGTCCAGGTGATCCTGGTCGATGTTGGTGATGACGGCGTACTTGGTCGGGTACTGCAAGAACGAGCCGTCGGATTCGTCGGCCTCAATGACGAAGGCCTTGCCCTCGCCGAGCTTAGCGCTCGCTCCCCCGGCGATTCGCGCCCCCAACACGTAGCTGGGTTTGGCGTCGACGGAATCGAGCAGGTAGGCGATCATGGCCGAGGTGGTGGTCTTGCCGTGGGTACCGGAAACGGAGACGGCATCCTTGCCGAGCATGAGCGCGGCCAGGGCAGCCGAGCGGTGCCAGATGCGCAAACCCCTGCGTTTGGCCTCCACCAGCTCCACGTTGTCGGCCTTGATGGCCGAGGAGACGACAACGGTTTGGGCATCGCCGAGATTGGCCGGGTCGTGGCCAACATAAACCTCGATCCCCGCCTCGCGCAGCTGGGGCAGCAACGGGCCGTCGGATTGGTCGGAGCCGGAGACCTTTACCCCGGATTCGGCATACATCAAGGCGATACCGCTCATACCGGCACCGCCGATGGCGATGAAGTGCACGGGGCCGAGCTGGTCGATGGGAAGCAGCGGCACGGGCTCAACGAGCGGCATGGGCGGCCTCCGCGATCCCTTGGGCGACCTTCTGGGCCGCATCGGCTGAGACCAAGGTCTTGGCCTTCTCTCCCATCGACGCCAAGCGAGAGCCATCCAGCGCCAGCGAGGCAATCTGGCCGACCACCTTATCGGCGTCGAGCTCGGCATCCGGTATACGAATCGCGGCCCCGGCTGATACCAGGAACTCGCAGTTGCGCGACTGCTCGCCATTGCCGATCGGCAGCGGGACGAACACCGCGGGCAGGCCGATCATGGCCGTCTCGAAGACGGTCGCCGATCCGGCCCTTGCCAGCATCAGGTCGGCAGCCGGATAGGCGTTCTCCATGCCGTCGACGAACGCGACCGGCTGGTAGCAGGCCTGGCCGATCTGCACGGTTTTCATGGACTGCTCGAAGTTCTTTGGCCCGAGCACATGCAGGATGGAGACGCCCTGTTCCAGGACGCGCTCCTTGGCCGAGATGACGGCGTTGTTGATCGAGCGGGCCCCTTGGGAGCCGCCGGAGACCAGCAGCACCGGGGTGTCGGGCAGCTCGAAGGCCTCGCGAGCAGAGGCGCGGTTTGCCGTCAGCGAAAGGTTGGCGATGGCCGGGCGCACGGGCAGGCCGACGTGTTCGGCCTTGGGCAGCGGCGTCGCCGGGTAGGTGGTGAACACGCGCTTGGCCCAGCGGGCGCCGACCTTGTTCGCCAGCCCGGGGGTGGAGTTGCCCTCGTGTACGACGATCGGCAGGCTCAACATGCGGGCGGCGATGTAGACCGGCGTCGAGACATAGCCGCCGAATCCGGCCACGACTTCGGCTTTAAGTTCTTTTAGAATCCGCTTGGCCCCGTAGACGGCCTTGTGCAAGGTAATAGGGAATTTCACCATTGCCATGCCCGGTTTGCGCGGGAAGGGGGCGGGGGTGATGAGCTTAAGGGGTATCCGGCTTCGGGAACCACCCGAGTTTCCAGTCCGCGTGCGGTGCCGATGCAGGTGATTTCTGCCTCGGGTTCGATGGCTCGCAGCGCCTCTGCGGTGGCCAGCATCGGGGAGGTGTGCCCAGCCGTCCCCCCTCCGGCTAGGACGATTCTCACGCTTGGTACACCTTTACCTTTCCACGGGATTTCACGTTTCTTGCCTGCGGCAGTTTAGCCGCCGCTGCCATCAGGATTCCGACGCCGCACAGGGTGGCCACTAGCGAGGAGCCGCCGGAGGACAGGAACGGCAGCGGGATGCCGAACACGGGCAGCAGGCCGAGCTCGACCGCGATGTTGATCGCCGCCGAGATCACGATCCAGCCGGTCACGCCCGCGGAGGCGTACTTGTAGAAGGCGATGTCGGAGCGGATCGAAATCTGGAAGCCAGCGAAGCCCAGAACGGCGAACAGGGCGATGATGGCCAGCACCATAACCAACCCGAGCTCTTCGCCGGTGACGGCGAGGATGTAGTCGGTGTGGGCCTCAGGCAAGCCGAGCCACTTCTGGCGCGAGGCCTGCAGCCCGACGCCGAACCAGCCGCCGCGGGCGAAGGCCATCTGCGCTTGGGTCTGCTGGTAGTTCGCCCCGGCCACGTCGGTGCCGGGGTTGAAGAACGCCATCACTCGCGCGCGCCGGTTCGCCGAGGTGAGGATGTAGAAGGCGGCCCCGGCGGCCATGGGTGCCAGCAGTAAAAGCATCACCCGGATCGGGGCCCCGATCTCCCACAGCATGAGCATCATCAAGATGATCAAGATGATGCCGGTGCCGACGTCGCCTTGAATGACGACCAGCGCGGTAAACAGCACCGTGGTGATAACGAAGGGGAACAGAATGTGGATCGGCTGGCGCAGCAGCTTGCCGCCTTTGATCTGGCCTTTGAGGGCGAACACGGCTGCCCCCCACCAGATGATCGCGAGCTTGCCCAGCTCGGCAGGCTGAATGCGCTGGTCGCCGACCAGTTTCAGCCAGTTGCGGTTGCCGCCCATCTCGAATCCCAGGCCCGGGATGAAGGTGGCCAGCTCCAGGGCCAGGCAGGCCAGCATGGCGATATAGCCCAAGACCCTCAGGGTCTTAGATGAGCGCGTGGTGAACAGCCAGTAGCAAAAGACGGCGCCCACTACACCGGCAATCGCGAAGAGCATCTGCCTGAAGGAGTAGTGCCAGGCGTCGCCCTCCCAGCGTTCGATGCCTTCCACGGAGGACGCGGAGGCGACCATGATCAGGCCGATGACGGTGAGCAAGATGGAGGAGCCCAGCACCAGGAAGCGGTGGGCAAAGGGGTGGTCGAGGAGCTCCAGCGTCCTCGATTTCAACGTGTTCGCCGCTGGGCTGGCCGCCATCTCAGCCATCATTCACCGCCTTTTGGAATGCTTCTCCTCTGGCCGCATATCCCGGCCACATGTCCAAGCTCGCGCCACCGGGGGCCAACAAGACGGTGTCCCCTGGGATCGCCTGTTCTTTCGCCCACGCGACGGCATCGCGCATAGCACTATCATCGCTTGCTTCAAGCACTTTCACTGGGACGTCGGGGGCGAGCCGCGCCATCGTGTCGGCAATTTCCCCCCTGTCGACGCCCAGCGCGGCCACCGCCCGCAGCTTGCCTTTGTACGTCTCCACAAGATCGTCCACGGAGGTGCCCTTGAGCTGGCCCCCAGCGATCCAAACGATGTGCTCAAAGGCCTTCATGGAGGCCCCGGCAGCGTGGGGATTGGTGGCCTTGGAATCGTCGATGTACTTCACGCCGTCGATTTCGGCGACCAGCTGGATGCGGTGATCCCCGACCTTGACGTCCTTGAGCCCTTGCGCGATCGAGTGCGGGTGTGCACCGAAGGCCCTGGCCAGGGCGGCGGCGGCCAACGCGTTCTCGACGTTGTGCGGGGCGTACGGCTGGACGTCGGTGAGCTTGGCGACCTCGACCGCCGAGTCGTGCCTTTGCTGGATGAACGCGCGATCGACCAACAATTCGTCGACGATGCCCATCATCGAGCGCGGGGGGATGCCGAGGGTGAAGCCCACAGCCCTCGCCCCTTCGATCACGTCGGCGTCCTCGACCAGCTTTTCGGTGGCCTTGTCAGCGGCGTTGTAGACGCAGTAGTGCTGGCAGTGCCGGTAGATATTTCCCTTGTCGGCGGCGTATTGGCCGAACGGATCGGGGAAGGAGGCATACCACTCCAGGTGGTCGGGCTGCACGTTGAGGCAGGCGGCGGAGTGCAGGGACAGTGCGTCGACCCAGTGCAGCTGGAAGGAGGAGAGCTCGACGACAAACACGTCGTAGTCGACCTCGTCGAGTATGGCCTCGACCACCGGGCGGCCGATATTTCCCACCTCGGCGACCTTCAGGCCGTCGGCGCGCAGCATGGCGGTGAGCATATTCACCGTAGTGGTCTTGCCGTTGGTGCCCGTCACCCCGAGCCAGGGAACCGGCTTGTCCTGAATGCGGTAGGCCAGCTCGACCTCAGACCACACCGGGATGAAACGCTCCACCGCCCCGGCCAGCAGCGGGTGGTCGGGGTGCCAGCCCGGGGAGGCGATCACCAGGTCGAAGCCCTCGGGGCTGATGGCCGAAGAGCCCGGCCCGAGTTTGACGTCGGCACCGAGGACGCCCAGCAAGGTGCCCTTCTCGGTGTTGGCCTCGGAGTCGGAATCGTCGACCACGGTGACGTGCGCGCCGAGCTCAAGCAAGGCATCGGCGGCGGCGAATCCGGAGCGCCCCATACCCGCGACCAAAACCCTGGCCGCTTTCCAATCCGACGTGCGATCTACCAGCTCAGCTACCAAGGCCCGTTGTCCATTCTGCATAGAAGATTCCGACGCCCAGCGTCGCGAAGATGCCGCAGATGATCCAGAAGCGGATCACGATTGTGATCTCCTGCCAGCCCAACAGCTCGAAGTGGTGTTGCAGCGGGGCCATCTTGAACAGGCGTTTGCCTTGCGGCAGGTGGAAGATGGCTTTGGTCAGCTTGAAGTAGCCGACCTGGAGAACCACCGAGAGAGTAATGATCACGAACAGCCCGGCGACCAGGGCCATCAGCAGTTCGGTGCGGGTGACGACGGAGAGCCCGGCGATCGCGCCGCCGAGGGCCAGCGAGCCGGTATCGCCCATGAAGATCTTGGCCGGGGCGGCGTTCCACCACAGGAAGCCGAAACAGGCCGCCGCGAGGGCGAGGGCCACCAGGGCAATGTCACCGGGGTCGCGCACGGAATAGCAAAGGGCTGCCGGGCGGTCCCCGATGCAGGGCTGGCGCTGCTGCCACAGGGCAATCAGCGCATAGGCGGCGAACACCATCGCCGCCGAACCCGAGGCCAAGCCGTCCAGGCCGTCGGTGAGGTTGGCGGCGTTCGACCAGGCGGCGACGATGAAGACAATCCAGATGACGGCCAGCCACATGGGCAAGTTCAGCCACTTGATGTCGCGCAGGAAGGAGATGGCCGTCGAACCGGGGGTGAGGCCGCGCTGATCTGGGAAGCAGAAGCAAAGAATGCCGAACGCCACCGCGACGATGGTTTGTAAGGCGAGCTTGGCATAGGAGTGCAGGCCGAGCGAGCGCGATTTGGAAATCTTGATCCAGTCGTCGATGAAGCCGACGAAACCCAGCGCGGTTACCAGGCCGAGCACCAGGATGCCCGACGCGGTGGGTTCTGGTATCGGGAAGACGAGGTGGGCCAGCACGTAGGCGAGGTCGACGACCAAGATGATGACGATACCGCCCATGGTGGGGGTGCCGCGCTTGGTGACGTGTGTGTTGGGGCCGTCGTCGCGGATGAACTGGCCGTAGTGGTGTTTGACCAGGATGGAGATGGCCCAGCGGGTGCCGAGCAGTGTGCCGAACAGCGCGATCGCCGCTGCGAGCAGAGTGCTTTTCATCGATTCCCCTCAAGCAATCCGAAGGCTACATGTTCCAACGCTATCCCCCTTGAAGCCTTCACCAGAACAACGTCTTGTGGGGCGGCGATTCTCAGTGCGACGTCCAGCGCGGCCGGTCCGTCGGCTACGGCTATGCCCTCGGCTCCCCCGTCGAACGCCCCTTGGGCGAGGTCTTCGCAGTGCCCTGCGACCGCGATGACGATGTCAACACCGTGGAGTGCGGCGTACATGCCGATCTCGTAGTGGTTCACCGCGGCGTCCGGGCCGAGTTCTAGCATCTCACCGAGCACGGCGATCAGGCGCCCGCCCTGCCTGCGCATTCCCTCCAGCGCGTCCAGCGCGGCGCGCATGGAGACCGGGTTGGCGTTGTAGGAGTCGTTCAAGACCCTAAGGCCGTCATCGCGCTCCCCCAGCTCCATCCGCCAGTGGCTTCGGGCTTTGGCGGCGCTGAGTCCGGCTGCGACCTGTTTTACGGAGAGCTCGCCGGTTGCGAGCGCAGCTGCGGCTGCGGCAACGGCGTTGGCGACCTGGTGGCGCCCGGGCAGCTGGAGCTTGACCATGGACATCGAGCGCGGCTCGGCGACCCTCATGCGTTTGGCGTCCCCGTGCCTGGCGGCGTGCAGCACGAAAGAGCAGCGCTGGTTCTCGTCGGCGGTGATCTCGGTGGCCCACACGCGAAGAGAACCCTCCGGCTCGCCGATGACGGAGAACATCGCGCGCTTGGCGTTCGTTTCCATGGCGGCTACGCGCGGGTCGTCGGCGTTGAGGACGGCCCACTCCCCGGCTGCCTCGGCCAGTTCACCCTTGGCCTGGGCGATCGCCTCGACCGAGCCGAACTCGCCGATGTGGGAGACGCCCACGTTGAGCACCGCGCCAATATCTGGCGGGACGATCTCAGTTAACGCCGTAATATCGCCCAGTGCCCTGGCCCCCATTTCGGCGACGAGAAAGCGGGTGTCGGCGCCGATGCGGCAGGCGGTGAGCGGCACGCCGATCTCGTTGTTGTACGAGCCCTCCGGAGAGACCGTCGGCCCCACCTGTTCGAGTATTTGCGCTAGCAGATCCTTGGTTGAGGTCTTGCCATTGGATCCGGTGATCGCCAGGGCGATCATGCCGCGCTCTTTGCCCTCCTCGACCAGAGCCCGGCCAAGCACCTGGAAGGCGGCCAACACGTCGGCTACGACGATCTCGGTGCCCTTGCCCGAGGAGCGCTCGACCAGAGCGGCCCCAGCGCCCGCGTCCAGCGCATCGGCTACGTAAGCGTGCCCGTCGGAGCGCTCTCCCTTCAGCGCCACGAACAGCGCACCGGCTGAGATGTTCCTCGAATCTATGCAAACATCCGGCCCCACCTGGGTGTCGGGGCCGCGCAATTCGCCGCCGACGAGGGCGGCGATCTCGGATGCCTTACGCGCCAACATGTCGGCTCCATTCCTGCCGCAGCACCTCGGCGTCCTCGAAGGGCAGCTCGTAGCCTGCCCACTGTTGTTTGGTCTCGTGGCCCTTGCCCAGCACGGCAACCCAGTCGCCTGGCTCGGCCAGCTTCAGGGCCTTGGCGATAGCCTCTCGCCTGCCCCCGCCGTCGACGACCTCGGTTCCGGGCACCGACCGGGCTCCGGCCAGCACCGCATCGCGGATCAGCTGCGGGTCTTCGCCTCGCGGGTTGTCGTCCGTCACCACTACGATCTCGGCGTTTTCGGCGGCCGCCTTACCCATGGGTTCGCGCTTCCCGGCATCGCGCTCTCCCCCGGCACCCAGCACCGCGATCCGACGCCCGGGCAAAGCCCCCAGCGCCGATGCGATCGCCTCGGGAGAGTGAGCGAAATCTACGACGGCCTGCGGGGCGTCCACCCCCAGATCGACGCGCTGCATACGACCCGGCACCTGCACGTTGGCGAACCCGGGCAAGGCCTTCACCAGATCTATGCGGGCGGCGTCGATCATGGCGGCGGCCAGCACTGCGTTGCAAACTGAAAACTTCCCCGGCATTCCAAGTACGAACTCGCGCTCGTCAACGGGGGTAGCCATGCGCACGAGTGTGTGCCCGGCCCTTGGTTCGGCGCTGAGAAGCCGGTAATCGGCGTCCCCGTCGAACGAGAGGGTGAGCACCTCTACCCCGGCTTCTTTCGCCAGGCGCTGGCCGAACGGATCGGAGATGTTGATCACCGCGCGCTTGAATTGGCCGGGCTCGAACAGCCTCTTCTTGGCCTGGTAGTACTCCTCGACCGTGTGGTGGTAGTCCAGGTGATCGCGGCCCAGGTTGGTGAACCCGGCGACATCAAAGTTGATCTCGGCCACGCGCTCTAACACGAGGGCGTGGGACGACACCTCCATTCCGACGGCCTGGGCCCCGCGTTCCAGCAGCGCCGCCAGCGAACGCTGCACGTCGGGCGATTCCGGGGTGGTGATCGTGGTCGTACCCAAATCCAGGGTTTCGCCGCCCATGCGCGTTCCCAGGGTTCCCATGGTTGCGGCCCTTACCCCCGCGGCCTCCAACCCAGCGGCCAGCAGCGTCACCGTGGAGGTCTTTCCGGCGGTTCCGGTCACGCCGAACATGCGCAGGGACTCAGCCGGACGTCCGAAGAGGTCGGCGGCCATTCGGGCCATCTCGGCGCGCGGATCGTCGACCACGCGCACGGGAATCTGCACATCGGCAAGGGCCGCGCCCTGGGCGTCGGTCACGATCTCGGCGGCCCCATTGGCCTGGGCTTGGGCGGCGAAGCGGGCGCCGTGGGTTTTGGTGCCTGGCAAGGCGATATAGGTATACCCGGGTTTCACTTGCCGGGAGTCGAAAGCAATGCCGGAGGGCGTTAGCATGGTCTCCTTCACTTACGGGGCGACGGGCAGCTTGGGCGCCTTCTCGGTGGAAGGGGCCACGCCATAGCGCGGCAGCACTATCGACATGATGTCTTGTTCAGCCGGCCCGGCAACCGTTGCACCATACTCCGCCTCTCTCGGATTGTCTACGACCACATAAACCAAATACTGAGGGTCTTCGACCGGCGCTACGGAGATCGTCGAGGTGACGTATCCCTCGTATTTCCCAGTCGTCAGGTTTAGCCTCTTGGAGGTACCCGTCTTCGCCCCGACCCGGTATCCGTCGACGTCGAACGTGTGGGCGCCGTTGTTCTGCGCCATGGTCTCCATCATCGACACCACCTGCTTGGAGGCCTTCTCGGAAATGACCCGCTTGGACTCCTTGGTATCGAACCCCTGGACGGTGCCGTCGGCCTTGGTGGTCGACTTCAGGATCGTCGGCTGGTTGTAGATGCCCCCGTTGGTGACGGCTGCCACCGCGGCGGCCTCCTGCAGGGTCGTCACGATCAGGGCCGAGCCGCCGAAGGCCATGCCGTCGCGCGAATAGTCGGGCATGTCCTTTTCGGGCAGGATGCCGTCGGCCTCGCCGGGCAGCCCGACGCCCGTGGCCGAGCCCAGCCCGAAGGACTGGTAGTACTCCAGCAGCTTGTTCTTGTCCATGCGCCGAGAGAGCAGCACCGTGCCGACGTTGGAAGATTTCGCCAGGATGCCGCGCGCGTACAGGTCGATGTCGCCGTGGCCCCAGGAATCGGAGATGACGTTGTTGCCCGACTTCACCGTGCCGGGTACCTGGATGATCTCGTCGGGCTCCACCAGGCCCGAATCCAGCAAGGCGGCGAAGGTCAGGGTCTTTTGCACCGAGCCGGGGGTGTACGAATAGGAGACGGCCCGATTGTTGAGGTCGTCTGCGCTCACGTTCTCCCTTGCCGCAGCATTTTCGGCGGTGGCGTTCGTCCAGGCGTTCGGATCGAAGGTCGGGTAGTTGCTCATCGCGAGCACCTCTCCGGTGTTCACATCCATGACGACGGCCGTGCCAAAGTCCGCGCGCATCTCGGTTACCCGGTCGGCCAGGATTTGGTCGACGGAGGACTGCAGCCCCGCGTCGATCGTCAAGGTGAGGTCGGGGCCGTTTACCGGCTCGACCCGCTTGCTCTCACCCAGCGGGATGCGCCTCGAATCCCAGCCCTCATACTCCTCGTAGCCGTCAGTTCCGGCGAGCGTGTCGCGCATCTCGTATTCGAGCCCGGCGCCGCGGTATTCCTTGGCCTGGGCGTCGTACTGCACGTAGCCGATGACGTTGGCCGCGAGCGTCCCGCCGGGGTACTTGCGCACGGTGGACTTCTCCACGTTGATGCCCAGCAGCTTCTCCTTCGGGTTCACGTCCTGGTTGTCGGTGCGCTTGGTATCGGTCGCTGCGGCAAGCGCCGCGTTGATAGCCGTGTACTCGTCGAGGAACAGCCTGTAGCGGTACTTGGAGACGTTCTTGGCCAAGATCAGGTAGCGGGAATTGCGCTGCGCCGGATCGGTGATCGCGTTGAAGTACTCCTCTTCGGTGCCGCCGATGTGCTTGGCCAGCAGCTGGGCCAGGCGGGCGGGCAGCGTGGAGGCGGCGAGTCGGTCGTTGTTGTCCATCGCGCTCTCGTCGGGCTGGTGGTTGTCGTCCTCGGCGCCGTTGGTACGGATCATGGCCGGGTCGGCGACGATGGTGAACGTCTCCTCATCGTAGGCCAGCACCTCGCCGTTGCGATCCAATATGGAGCCGCGCAGAGCCGTCAGCGTGGTGCGATGCAGCTCGGAATCCTTGTTTTCCCTCGAAAAGTGGGCGTTCATGAACTCGGTAGCCGTCAGCGCCTGCACGTTGATGGCCTGCCCGACCTCGACGGAGAGCAACACAGCCAAGGCGATAGCCAGGTTACGGCTGCGCTTCGAGGTGCGAGCGGGCTGCAGCTCACAAAAGAAGACTCTTCTTAGAAAGGCGCGGATCCTATCCATTGTTCCCCTCCTGCACCGGCGGCTGTTCAGCCTGGGCTTGTGCTTCGGCTTCCGCCTGCGCCTGGGCTTGCGCCTCGGCCTCGGCCTGGGCCTTCTTCGCTGCCTCTTCCTCGGCCTTCTTGGCAGCCTCGGCGGCCTTCTTCGCCGCGGCAGCTTCCTTCTTCGCCTTGGCCTCGGCCTCGACGGCCTCGCGCCTGGCGCTGCGTTCCTCTTGGGTCAGGTACTTGGTGGACGGGATTTCATTGCCGACCGTCGCCTTGGCCTTGCCGATAACCTTGCCGTCCAGCCCGAGCAGCACCGAGTTGGGGTTCGGCACCATGCCCAGCTCCTGGGCCTTCATCCCCAGCGAGGTCGCCGAGGACACCTGGGTGAGCTGGCTCTCCAGGTCGATGATCTCGTAGCCGAGAACCTTGGCCTGGGAGTTCAGGTCTTGGACTTCGTAGGCGCGCTCGTTCACGACCGTCGTCAGGCCGAGATACCCGACCACGCCGAGGCCGACAACCCCGGCCAGCGCGGCCACGAAGGGTACCAAGGAGGCGTCCTTTCGAGTCGATGCAGCGTTCATGAGCGTGTCCTTTCCACCACCCGCAACCTGGCCGACGCCGCGCGCGGGTTCCCCTTTACCTCAGCCTCGGTGGGCTTTTGCGCCCCGCGGGTGAGCAATTTGTGTGTTGCCTTCAGTTCGTCGGGAACGACCGGCAGATCTTTCGGCGCGTGGTCGCTCACCGCCTCCTGGAAGGCTTGTTTCACCATCCGGTCTTCGCCGGAGTGGTAGGCCAGCACGGCCAGCCGTCCGCCGACCGCCAGCGCATCCAACGCCGCCGGGAGAACCAGCCTCAGCGCGTCGAGCTCGGAGTTGACGGCGATGCGCAGCGCTTGGAAGGTGCGCTTGGCCGGATGCCCGCCGGTTTCTGCCCCGCGCGGGATGGCGTGCACGATGACGTCGACCAGCTCGTTGGTCGTCTCGATCGGTGCCTGGTTGCGCACGGCCACGATGGAACGGGCGATGCGTCCGGCGAATTTCTCGTCCCCCAACTCGCGTAGCAGCTGAGCCAGCGCGGTCTCAGAGGCGGTGTTGACGATGTCGGCGGCGCTGCGGCCCGTGCTCTGATCCATGCGCATATCCAGCGGAGCCTTGGCCATGTAAGCGAAGCCGCGCTCGGCGTTGTCGATTTGCAGCGAGGACAGGCCCAGATCTAGCAACATGGCCTCGACGTGTTCGACGTTTTCCCTTGCCAGCACGTCGGGAAGCTCGGAGAACACGGCGTGGTGCAAGGAAACCCGCTCTTTGTAGGGCAACAGCCTTTCGGCGGCGATGTCCAGGGCCTGCGGGTCACGGTCGATGCCGATCAGCCGGGCCTCGGGATTGGCCTCCAGTATCGCCCGGGCGTGTCCTGCCAGACCGAGCGTTCCGTCGACATAGACGGAGGGCTTTGCCAGTGCCGGGGAAAGGTACTCGACCACCTCGGTGCGCATGACCGGGATGTGGTCTGCGCTGAAAGCGGCCATAGTTCTCTTCCTTGTCGTGTCCGTCAATCCGCTGGCTCTGGGCCGGTCTGAGCCGCTACCTGCTACCGGGGGAGTGGTCTCAGGGATGCACCTCAGACCGGGCCGCAGCCGGCGGATTGATTTGTTTACTCGTCTTCGTCTTCGTCAATGTCGGTGTCCGCGAAGATCGCTTCGATCTCGGCCAGGGCCTTCTCCCAAGCCTTCGCGTCCCAGACCTCTATTCGGTTGTCCACTCCGTTGACAACAAGCTCTTTGTCCAACCCCGCGTACTCGCGCAGCGGCGGCGGCACGAGCAGGCGGCCCTGTTCGTCCCACATCTCGTTCGACGCCGAGGAGAAGATCGCGCGCTGCATAAGGCGTGTTCTCTTCGACCTCGACGGGCCCTTGATCGTCTCTGCCTTCTCTTTCTCGAAATCTGCCCTCGCCCAAATGTTCAGGCAGTTGTCGTATCCGCGGCAGATGATCAGGCCGTCTTCAAGCTCGGCGCGGAACTTGGCAGGGAGGGCGAAGCGGCCCTTGGCGTCCATTTTCGGTGTGAAGGTACCGAAGAACATTCCCGCCTCCTCCCCCGTCGGCTGTGTCAACGGCTCAAGTTCACCACAATTCACCACTTGAGTCAAAGAAATCGCCGAAAATTCTGGAAATTTGCTAAAAAATTGCTCCAGATTCCCCACCTTTCGACGGGCGACGGTTACGCCAGCCCTGACCTACCCGGCCCCTCGCCCCGGATCGAGTCCGGGGACGGCATTGCGTGAGAGATCCTGCGACTGCGCGCAGGATGACGGGTTAGGGGAAGCGGGATAGCCCTCCCCCTCGTCATCTCGCGCAGAAACCACCCACTCGCCATCCTGCGCAAGACCCACCCACCGGTCATCCCGCACAAAACCCACCCACCGGCCATCCCGCGCAAAACCCACCCACCGGTCATCCCACGCAAAACCCACCCACTCGTCATCCTGCGCGGAACCCACCCACTCGTCATCTCGCGCGGAACGAAGTGGAGTCGCTAGATCTCACCGCAGTGGGGAGCGCCAATGGTTCGGAAAAGGGCCCCCGGATCGGGTCCGGGGACGACCCGATCAAGTCCGTGGACGGCATTGCCATTCCGGCACGTTGCACTCGAAGTCGGCTGGGTGACCCGTCTCCATTCGCGTGTGTGGAATCGCAAGGTAGACTGGGCCGCATACGACTAAGGAGGGGCGATGGCGCTTTCGGAAGAAGAGCAGAAACTGCTTGCCGAACTTGAAGCCCAGCTCGTCGAGGAAGATCCCCGACTGGCAGATCGCATGCGCGGCTCTTCGCAGCGCAAAATCAACGCCCGCCGGGCGGCGCTCGCAGGCCTGCTCTTCGTGGCAGGCCTGGTGGCTCTAGTTCTCGGTATTAGGTATGGATGGTTGCTTTCCGTTGCAGGTTTCGTCGCGATGTTGGGCGCGGCGCTGATCGCACTCAAGTCCTGGAAGTTCGTAGACTCCCACTCGGACGGTCACTTCGACGCCGACCACGAGCGTCCCTTCTCGCTCTAAACCGGGTACAGCGTCATCCCCGGACACCCACTCGTCATCCTGCGCGTAGTCGCAGGATCTCACCTCCAGATGGTGCACCGACATACGTTAGATTCTGCGACTGCGCGCTAAATGACGGAGTAAAGAAACTCGCAAAATGACGAGGTTCGGCGCTAGGCGTCGATGCGATCCTCGTCGATAGAGTAGGCCCCCTCGATGATGAACTCCTTGCGCGGGGCGACGTCGTTACCCATCAGTTTCTCGAAGACCTCTTGCGCGGCCTCGGCCTCTTCGATGGTGATGCGCCTTAGCGTGCGGTGCTTGGGGTTCATGGTCGTCTCGGCCAGCTGGTCTGCGTCCATCTCGCCCAGGCCCTTGTAGCGCTGCGGCTCCTTGAACGCCTGGCCCTTCTTGGTCAGCTCGGCGAGCTTGCGCTGGTACTCGGCGTCGGAATACGTGTAGATGAACTTCTCCATCCCCTTCTTGGGACGGATCAGCTCGAAGCGGTGCAGCGGCGGCACGGCGGTGAACACCCGCCCGGCCTCGACCATCGGCCGCATGTACTTGAAGAACAAGGTGGCGAGCAGGCAGCGGATGTGAGCGCCGTCGGCGTCGGCGTCGGCCATGAAGATGACCTTCTCGTAGCGGGCCCGCTCAACGTCGAAGGTGCGCCCGGAACCGGCCCCGACCACCTGGATGATGGCCGCGCACTCGGCGTTCTTCAGCACATCGCCCGTCGAGGCCTTCTGGACGTTCAAGATCTTGCCGCGGATCGGCAGCAGCGCCTGGAACTCGGAGTTGCGGGCGAGCTTTGCGGTACCGAGGGCCGAATCGCCCTCGACGATGAACAGCTCGGTGTGGTCGACGCCCGTGGACCGGCAGTCCGCCAGTTTGGCAGGCAGCGAGGAGGATTGCAGCGCGTTCTTGCGCCGCTGGGCCTCCTTGTGGGCACGGGCGGCGACGCGGGTGCGCGAGGCGCCGACGACCTTCTCCATGACGGCCCGGGCGAACGGGCGGATGGCGGGCTTGGTGCTTTGCAGGTATTCGGTCAGCTGCTTTTCGACGATCTTGGAGACGATCTTCGTCGCCGCCGGGGTGCCCAGCACCTCCTTGGTCTGTCCCTCGAACTGCGGTTCGGCCAGGCGCACGGTGACGACGGCCGTCAGACCCTCCAAGATGTCGTCCTTGATGACCTCTTCCCCGGCCTTGAGCAACCGGGTTCCATCCAGGGATTTGCCGAAGGCGCGCACGAGCCCGCGCTCGAAGCCCGAGACGTGGGTGCCGCCCTTGGGGGTGGCGATGATGTTGACAAACGAGCGCTCCAGGGTCTCGTAGCCGGTACCCCAGCGCAGGGCGATGTCGACGCCCAGCGTGCGTTCGACGTCCTGGGGGGTCATGGCACCGTTCTCGTCGAGCATGGGTACAGTCTCGGTGAAGTCACCCTCGCCGGTGATGCGGATGACGTCGGTGACGGGCGCATCCTGGGCGAGGTAATCGCAGAACTCGGAGATACCGCCCTCGTGCAGGAAGCTCTCGGAGACGGGCTCTTCGGGGTTGCGGGCGTCGGTGATGTCGAGCTTGAGGCCGGGTACCAGGAAGGAGGTTTGACGGGCGCGGCCGAGGAGCTTGTCGAAGTTGAGTTTGGCGTCCTTCAAGAAGATCTGGCGGTCGGGCCAGAAGCGAACGCGGGTGCCGGTGACACCCTTGGCGACCTTGCCAACCTTGCGCAGCCCCGAACCCGCTGTGAACGACGCCTCGGGCCCGGTTCCGTCGAACGTGCCGGGCACTCCCCTTCTGAAGCTCATCTCGTAGGTAGCTCCCCCGCGGTCGACCTGGACATCGAGCCTTGCGGAGAGCGCGTTTACGACGGATGCGCCGACGCCGTGGAGGCCGCCGGCGGCGTTGTAGGAACCGGCGCCGAACTTGCCGCCGGCGTGAAGCTTAGTGAAGACGACCTCGACACCGGTCAGGCCAGTCTTTGGCTCGATGTCGACCGGGATGCCGCGCGCGTGATCGACGACCAGGATCGAGTCGCCGGATTCGAGCGTCACCTCGATGTCGGTTCCGAACCCGGCGAGCGCCTCGTCCACCGCGTTGTCGATGATCTCCCACAGGCAGTGCATGAGCCCGCGGGTGTCGGTGGAGCCGATGTACATGGCCGGACGCTTGCGAACCGCTTCCAACCCCTCAAGGACGAGCAGGTTGCGGGCGGAGTATTCACGGGGTTCGGTCTTCTTCACAGGTGTCATAGCCCCACAAGAATACCGGCACCGGCTCACATGTCGTGGGAGCTGGGGCGCTCAGCGTTTGGCGAACCTCCCGTACGCCCAAAGCACAAGCACGGAGCCGCCGATGCAAAGCAGCCAGGAGAACGGCGAGAATAGGCCGTTGACGCCATGGCCGAAAAAGATTGAACCGATAAACCCGCCGACGACCCCTCCGGCGACCCCGCAGATGAGGTTCGCAAGCCAGGTTCCCTCAACCTTCAAGATGGCGTGGGCGATCGCCCCGGCGATCAGGCCCATGATTATCCAAGCAATAAATGACATGGCTCCAACCTACGCGGCAGCAGTGCGCGGGGCTATTGGGTTTACCCCTGAGCCTTCCCTAACCTGTCAGCTCAAATGCCCTCCCCGTCATCCTGCACGCAGTCGCAGACCGCAGCGGGACATCGTCCCCGCCCCGGTCTCAAGGAGCGAAGCGACGAACAGGATCTAACTCAGGATTTCTAGGCGAGTAGCTCCAACGTCTCGTCCACATCGGCCTTCATCTGGGCGATGAGCTCGTCCTTGGAGTTGAACTTCACCATGCCGCGCAGCCGCTCGACGAACTCGACCGAGACGGGAGCGCCGTACAGATCCAGATCGTCGCGCCCGGGGATGTGGGCCTCGATGCGGCGCTTGGCCCCGGCCTCGAACGTGGGGTTATTCCCCACCGAGATGGCCGCCGGGAAGCGGGTGGGCTTTTCTCCGCCGACCAGCAGGCCGCCGCAGCCGTCCAGCCCGTCCAAGCGGGTGAGCCAACCGGCGTACACCCCGTCGGCGGGTGCCTCGCGGTCGTCGGGGATGGCGACGTTGGCCGTCGGAAATCCGAGAGAGTGCCCGCGGTGATCGCCGTGTACCACCTTGCCGCGGAAGGCGAACAGCCTGCCGAGATGTTCGGCGGCGTGCCGCACGTTTCCGGCCTCCAGGGCTTCGCGGATGCGCGTCGAGCAGGTTTCCTCGTCGGCGAAGCGAACGAGCGGCAGTCCGTTCTCCTCGAAGCGGCCCTTGCCGAGCTTATCCAAAGTAGAAACGTCCCCCGCAGCCTTGGAACCGAAGCGGAAGTTCTCCCCCACCACGACGACTTTGGGTTCCAGCGGGCCGATGACCGTGCGCACGAAGTCCGCCGGGCTCTCGCT
>JAISTE010000021.1 GCA_031272825.1 Propionibacteriaceae bacterium
AATGGTCGATCTCAAGGCCATGAGCAAAGTCTTCGCAGCTCTTAGCAACAAGGGCAATCTCTACGCCTGGGGCAGGGGAGAAGAGGGCGAGCTCGGAATCGGCACCGACGGCCAGACGACCAATGCGACGACCCTGGCAACCGTCGTGCGCAAGACGCCTGTGCGAATGCTGACGCGTGTGCACTCCTTCGGAACCTCGATCGTGTGCGGATGGGCGGTCGTCGCTGCTGGCTGGCGCTCGGGTACGGATGCCAGCGATCCCACCGATTCCAAGAACGGGGCGACGCTGGTGTTCTGGGGCAACAACCAAAATGGATTCGGCCCACAGTCGGGTGATCCGGGCCTAGTACAGGAGCCAAAGTACACGCCGATTGCGCTCGGCGGAGACCTGCCCAAGTACGTCCTGTACAAGAACGGCCAGCAAAGCCAAGGGGCTACCTTAGACGACAACACCACGCTGGGCGTGCGCATGGGCTCGCCCGAAGACGGCGGTACCTTCCAAGACATCAAGGGCTACTACTTCGGCGCGGTGATCCGGCTGAAGAACGGCTCCATCATCTCCTGGTCCATCACCTGGAACACCGTGAACGGAGACTGGGCAGCAGCCAACGGCATCCCCGCGCTCAAGTCCTTCGGCCAGCCGATTGTGGGAGTGGCAACCGGTACCGAGTGGGTCTTTTGCTGGGACGCCGCGGGCCAGGCCTACTTCTACGGTGACAGGCGCTTCACTGACAAGTTCCCGGATACGAAGGGTGCCCCGAACGCGAGCCCCATAGTGCAAAACACTTGGCTGACCATCGACGGCGGAACGAGCTACCCGGCCTGGCGCAAGGGGGAGATCGCCAAGATCGCCGGATTCGGCAACACTGTGATCGTCGAACACACCGATGAGTCCATCTACGTGGCTGGGGGGAACAGCTGGAGATCCGATCCGCCGAAGAACGCCTACTCCCTCGTGCGCAACTACCTGCTGAAGCAGAGCACGACCGACACCGCGCACACCCAGCCGGCGACGCTCCTGGACACGAAATCGCACTAAGCTAAAAGACGGATAAAGCATTAGATATTGACCATTGAGTAAATGGGCCGGGTTGGTTAAAGCCTGAAGTCCGTTTTTTACCTGATAAGAAAGTTTGGAAAGTAAGCCTTTGCTGAAACCGCTTACACTTGCTCTCCGGTAAACCTCCGATTTTCGCGCAGCCGAACACAAAACGGCGCTCACTCGGCCTTGCAAAGTACTCTCTCCAACCCCAAAAGGTGCCCGTGCTTACGAAAAAGGTGCTCATTTTCCCTTGTAGATCGCATTTTTGCCGAATCTGAGAGTTGACTACACACGTCCAAAGGAGGGAGGCCAAATGAGGTTCCGGTCTTTTACTCTGTCGGTTGCGATAAGCATGGTGGGCATAGGGCTCACCGCTCCGGTCAGTGCCAATGCGGGAGTTGCCGTAAATATTGACAACTCCTCAATCGAGTCGGTAAGGAGCGGCTATTCGCAGTGGTTTGAACCGCTGCTGGATCCGGCGCGCTCGCTGCCGCAATGGAACGGGAGCACGGATAGCTGCGATCCGGGCTCCACCGGGCAAGAGGCGAGGGAGCGCACGCTCTCGGCGGTCAACTACTTCCGCGAGATGGCGGGCCTGAAATCGGTGCGGCTGGCCAGCGCGGGCTCGTCGATGTGGAACCAGGTGCAGCAAGCCGCGTTGATCATGCAGGCCAATGCCACCCTCACCCACACCCCCGATTCCTCGATGGATTGCTACACCTCCGCCGGTAAGGCCGGGGCCATGTCCAACTTGATCTTGTACGAAAGCCGCCCCGCCGAAACAGTGCGCGCCTTCGTCGCCGACAACTCCAACATCCGCTCCGGGGCAGGCCACCGCTTCTACCTGTTCCGCCCACAGGTGAAGACCATTGCCGTGGGGTACACCGGCAACGGCTCGCGCGCAGCTGGGGCGCTCAAGGTCGAAACCGGCTCGGCCAACTACACGCCGGTCGCCTGGCCATCAGCGGGCTACTTCCCCAAAGAGCTCGGTACCAAGGTGTGGACGTACCAGGCCGGATCGGACGGCAAGGCCGCCGCCGGGGCAACCGTAAAGGTGTACCGAAATGCGGAAGCAACGCCCGTCGTCTCTACGAAAGTAAAAGACGGCTACTGGTGGGCCATGCCATACCCGCTGTCCGATACCGGAGCCGGCGTGGACGTCTACCACGTGGTGATCTCGGGCAAGAACTTGAAAGCCAGCTACGACGTCAAATACTTCTCTGCTGCAACGGCCGCGGTAAACGCCCACGAAGAAAACGTAAAGAGGGCGGACGTGAATCAGGCTTCTGCGAGCGGCAAAGCCCGAGTGAAGGACACCGCCAAGATCACCGGCACCTTGACCAAGGCCAAAGGCGGCAAGACCAAGGTCAAGATCAAGGTAAAGGGCGAATCCCGCCCGACCGGCAAGGTCACCGTGATGGCGGGCAACAAGAAGGTCGGCAAGGTCACCTTAAAGAAATCCGACAAGGGCAAGAAGACCATCACCGCCAAGCTCGGCAAAGCCAAGACCCTAAAGATCGTCTACGCCGGAGACAAGAACCTGGCCAAGACCACCAAGACGTACCGCCTTAGGTGAGGTGGTTTCGTTAATGGGGAGGCTCTTCGGGGCCTCCCCTTCCCGTGTTCGGGGCCCCGGCGCCAGTGAAGTAAGCTTGTCCACGTGCCTAAAGTCCTTATGAAACTACCCGTTGGTCAACGCGTCGGCCTGGCCTTCTCCGGCGGCCTCGACACCTCCGTCGCCGTCGCTTGGATGCGCGAAAAGGGAGCAATCCCTTGCACCTACACCGCCAACATTGGCCAGTACGACGAACCCGACATCGAATCCGTCCCAGGCAGGGCCTACCAGTACGGCTCCGAGATCTCCCGTCTCATCGACTGCCGCGCCGATCTGGTCGAGGAAGGTCTAGTCGCACTCGCGTGCGGTGCCTTCCACATCACCACCGCCGGGCGCGCCTACTACAACACCACGCCGATCGGCAGGGCCGTCACCGGCACCATGCTCGTGCGCGCCATGAAGGAAGACGACGTCTTCATCTGGGGCGACGGCTCCACCTACAAGGGCAACGACATCGAGCGCTTCTACCGCTACGGCCTGATGGCCAACCCGAAGCTGCAGATCTACAAGCCCTGGCTGGACGCCGACTTCGTCCACGAGCTCGGCGGCCGCGCCCAGATGAGCCAGTGGCTCTCCGAGCGCAACTTGCCCTACCGCGATTCCAAGGAGAAGGCCTACTCCACCGACGCCAACATCTGGGGCGCCACCCACGAGGCCAAAGACCTGGAGATCCTCTCCAACGGCATCGAGATGGTCGAGCCGATCATGGGCGTCAAGTTCTGGGATCCTGAGGTCGAGATCGAGACCGAGGAAGTCTCCGTCACTTTCGAAGAGGGCCGCCCGATCGAGATCAACGGCGAAACCTTCCCCGACGCCGTCGCCCTGGTCTACAAGGCCAACGAGATCGGCGGACGCCACGGGCTCGGCATGAGCGATCAGATCGAGAACCGCATCATCGAGGCCAAGTCCCGCGGCATCTACGAGGCTCCCGGCATGGCGCTGCTGCACATCGCCTACGAGCGATTGGTAACCGCGATCCACAACGAGGACACCCTCAACACCTACTTCGAGGACGGGCGCCGTCTGGGCCGCTACATGTACGAGGGCCGCTGGCTCGACCCGCAGGCGCTTATGATCCGCGAGATGATCCAGCGCTGGGTGGCCTCCTCCGTCACCGGTACTGTCACGCTGAAGCTGCGCCGCGGCGAGGATTATTCGATCCTCGACACCGACGGCCCGGCTTTCTCCTACCATCCCGATCGCTTGTCCATGGAGAAGGTCGAGGACGCCGCCTTCGGGCCGGTCGACCGCATCGGCCAGCTCACCATGCGCAACCTCGACATCACCGACTCGCGCACCCGGCTGGAGCAGTACGCCCGGCTCGGCGTCGTCGGCGGGGAAATCTCGGAGCTGGTCGGCTCGCTGGAATCCGGCGAGGCGTCCTCGATCTCCGAGCTGCCCGCCTCTCCTACCTCGGACGAGCTGGAGGAGGCCCAGGAATCCGGGGCCTTTGATTCGGGTACCGATTAGTAAATACGCGTACAAAAGGGCTAGCCCCCACCCGGAGCTAGCCCTTTTACTTGTTTCTTGCGCGATAGCTCGCTACTTCTTGGCCGCGGTCTTACGTGCCGGGGCTTCTTCCACCTTTCCTTCGATCTCGCGGTGGTCGTCCATGTGGTGGACGGAAACCTTGCGCGGCTTGGCCTCTTCGGCCATCGGAATGTGGACGGTGAGGACGCCGTCTGAATAGTTGGCGTCGATCTTATCCAGGGCCACCGTGCGGCCCAGGTTCAGCTGGCGGGCAAAGGTGCCGGAGGGGCGCTCGTGCACCATCCACTTGCCCTTGTCGCCGAGCTTATTTGAGCGCTCGCCGCGAATGGTGAGCGTGCGGTCGTCGATGTCGACGTCAATCGTCTTGGGGTCGACGCCGGGCATATCGATCTCAGCGACGTACTCGTCGCCTTCCTTGAACAGATCCATGGGCATCGCGGCCAGCGCGGTGCTCGCAGTGGTATCGATGAACAGGTCGCGGAACGGATCATAAGTTCGGGCCATATTTCTCCTTCTTTGTGCGGTTCGTCGGAATGCCGACAATTTGAGTATTCACCGCCTGCAAGCTGATTGCAAGTTGCCGGAAGCGCTTGCAGTAAATCGCAACAACGACCCCGTCATCCTGCGCGGAACCCGCCAGACTCGTCATCCTGCGCGGAACCCGCCAAACTCGTCATCCTGCGCGGAACGAAGTGGAGTCGCAGGATCTCTCACGCGGATGGGCTAGGCAATGAGATCCTGCGACTTCGCGCAGGATGACGGGTTGGGGAGTTGCTGGGATGACGGGTTGGGGAGTGCGTTGGGATGACGGGTAGGGGAGTGCGTTGGGATGACGAGGGGAGTGCGCTGGGGTAGCGGTCGGCTACTTCGGCTCGATGTGTACGAACGTCTCGGCGCCAGCCAGCACCTTGGCGGCGGCGTCTTCGATTTGGTCGGCGACGTCGTGGGAGTGGCGGACCGTCCAGGTGCCCGGAACCTCCAAGATTACGTACAAGAAGCGCTGGCGGCCCGATTCACGGGTGCGAAGGTCGGTCATCTCGGCTCCGGCCTTGTTGGCGGTTTCCTCCAGCGCCGCCTTCACCTTGGCGACGTCATTGGGCGGCAGGGCCGCGTCCAGCAGGCCCACGAAGGATTGGCGGACGATGTGGGCGCCCGTCCAGGTGATGTTCAGGCCGACCAGCACCGCGATGATCGGGTCGAGGATCGTCCAGCCGGTAAACATCACCAGCAAGATGGCGACCAGAACCCCCGCGGAGGTGACGACGTCGGTGAGCAGGTGACGTCCGTCGGCCTGGAGGGTGGCCGAGCGGGTGCGCTTGCCCACGCGGATCAGGTACCAGCCGGTAGCCAGGTTTAGCAAGGAGGCCGAGAGGGAGAGAACCAGACCCCAGGAGAGGTTGTCCAGCGTGCCCGGGTGCAGGAAGCGCAGCACCGCGTTGTAGATGATGGAGGCGGCCGCGATCAGGATCATCATTCCCTCGCCGGCGGCCGAGAGGTATTCTGCCTTGCCGTGGCCGAAATCGTGGTCGTGGTCGGGCGGACGAACTGAGACTTTGAGCGCCCAGAGCGCGAAGACGGCCGCGATCAGATTGACCGTCGATTCCAAGGCATCTGACCACAGGCCGACCGAGTTCGTCATCGCGGCGGCGGCCATCTTGATCAGCAAGGTGGCGATCGCGGTTGCGATGGAGAGCCAGATGTAGCGGATTAGCGGGTTCCGGGGCTTGCTCACCCGGCCCACTCTACTCTCAGCGCTTCGACGGCCTCTCGTGCAGGTACAGGGCCCGCCAGCAGATCCCGATCACCACCCAGATGACGATGCGGCACACCCAAATAGCGATGTTGTTCATCGCCTGGATCTGCCAGTCGATGTCTGGGCCGTCGGCGAAATACGAATAGAAAAGGGCCATCACCACGAAGGCCGCGCCCGTTCCGAAGGTGATCCGGATCGCGCGGGTGCGGTAGCGGATGCGCGAGGAGAGCACGAAGGCCAGCACGAACATCAGGGTGGAAAACTGCACCACCATCGAGCCCAACGCCAAGGGGATCAGTACCCCGGCGGTTGCTGCGGCCAGCACCCTTTGCAACGTGAGCGGCTCCGGCGGGCGGTAGGGCACCTGCTGGGTGCTGAACCACGCGGGGGTTCCGGGCTGGGGGAATACTCCCGGGGGATAGACGGGGAACGCCGGTTCTCTAGACGGCGGGTAGACGCCGCTTTGTTCCGTCGCCTCGAAAACCGGGGGAGCAACGGGAGCAGCCTGGCCGGGCGCGTTCTGGGCGAGCACCTGGGTGGCCGAATACGCGCGCGGGGCGGGGCCGAGCGGGAGCTTCGGGTCGACCTCATCAAGCTTCTCGGCCTCCCAGCCAGAGGTGGTGAGCAGCGCGGTGGCTAGCTCGAACGGTTGGTGTCCGTCGCGCTCGGGTGCGGACTCGGGCACATATTCGGAAAGCGGTTTAGCGTCCTTGACCGGCTCATACCACTTGGGCGGGTTCTCGGGGGCTGGGGGAAGCTGAGGGGTTTGCGGTTCGTGGGCGGCCAGAGGTTCGACTTGAGCGGCGTCAAACCCGCTGGGGCGCTCAAGCGGGGCGTATTCCGGTCCGTCTTCCCATGTGGCCATGGGGCAAGTCTAGCCGCGCGAACCCGGCGCCAGAGGGTTGCTTGTACGCGCCCAGCGGCGCGCGCGGGACAGAAAGCTTGTGTGCGCACACTTGCCTAATGGCTCTAGACTAGGCCCAAGTACCCCGGGAGGAAGTTGAGGGTTTATGCCTACAGGAAGAGTGCGTCACTGGGACGCGGAGCGGGGCTTCGGTTTCTTGTCAAAGGACGAGGGCGGGGAAGACGTCTATATCTCGGCTCGGATCCTCCCGCCGGGCGTCACCTCCCTCAAGCGCGGGCAGCGCGTCGATTTCGGCGTCGCCGAGGGCAGAAAGGGTGAGCAGGCGATCTCCATCGAGATCTTGGAAGCGCCGCCGTCCCTGGCCAAAGCCCGCCGCAAGTCAAAAGAAGATATGGCCGTCATCATCGAGGATCTGATCAAGATGCTCGACGCCCTGGGAAACGGCTATCGGCACGGGAGATACCCGGATGCCAAACATGCCCAGAAGACGGCAACCGTGCTGCGGGCCGTCGCCGATGAATTGGAGTTGTGAGTGGTCGTCGCCCTCGATAAAGCTTGTGCAGACGCAGTAGATCTAGCCAAGGAAGCCGCCGAACGGCTCTCCGGAGTGTTCGGGGTCGGGGAGCACCTGGGTGTGCAGCCCGAGGATGTCCGCATGGCCACCCACTACTTCGAATGCACCCATCCGGGCTATCCCGGCTGGCGCTGGGCGGTGACGGTCGTGCGCGCCTCCCGCGCCAGGGTCGTCACCGTGAACGAGGTGGCGCTGCTGCCCGGGGAAAAGGCACTGCTTGCCCCGGCTTGGGTTCCGTGGTCTGAGCGCGTGCAGCCCGGCGACATCGTCCCCGGCGTGCTGCACCCAACTCCCGAAGCCGACCCGCGCCTGGAGCCGGGCTATACCGGCGGCGAGTTTGCCGCCGACTCCGACCCGGCCGAGGCCTCCGAAATGCGCGCGCTGGTCGCCGAGCTCGGGCTTGGACGCGAGCGCGTGCTCACCCGTTTTGGCCAAGACGAGGCCGCCGAGCGCTGGATTGCCTCGGACAACGGCCCCGACAACACCATGACGAAACAGGCCCCGGGCCTGTGCACCACCTGCGGCTTCTTCATCCCGCTCTACGGGCGGATGGGCCACCAGTTCGGGGCCTGCGCCAACCGCTTCTCGCCCTCCGACGGCCAGGTCGTCACCCGCGATCACGGCTGCGGCGGCCACTCGGACGCGCCCGAGCCCAAGGCCAAGGAGAAGACTGCCCCGGTTTGGGACACCGTGGGCGTCGACGACGAACTGTTCTACTGATTGCGATTCCAGTCCGATTTTCTCGGTCTAAAGACGGTAGGGAATAAGTCCTTATTCTGATTTTTGCGCTGGGGCGTCGGCCTTACCTGCGTTGCGACGTTTGCGGTGTCCGCGATAGCTCAAAGCTGTCAGCACTAGGCCAACTCCGATACCGGTGGCGCACACCTGAAAGGGCATCTGACGCCAGTCGGGAACAAGCCAGCAAACGAGCGTCGCAACAGCGAAAGCCAAAGTCAGAGCGCTGACAACGCGAAAACCGTCGGGGTCGAGAGCTTTGACGGGGGCCTGCTGCAAAGGGGGTTTGGAAACATGCGCTCTCATCATGGACGAAAGCTTAGCCTCACAAGCGAATCAATAAGATGAACCCCATGACACAACCAGTTCAAGACGTCTCGATTTCTGCGTTCGACAGATGGTTCGAGATCACCAAGCGCGGCTCCAGCGTTTGGCGCGAGATCCGCGGCGGTCTCGTCACCTTCTTCACGATGGCCTACATCATCGTGCTGAACCCGATCATCATCGGAGCTATCCCGGACAGGGACGGGAACTTAATCAACGGCATGCCGATCGCGCAGGAGGGCGCGGTCGCCGCCTCAATGACGGCCGTCGCCACCGGCACCGCCCTCATCGGCGGCATCATGTGCATCCTGATGGGTGCCTGGGCGCGCTTCCCGCTGGCCCTGGCCACCGGCCTGGGGCTGAACTCCATGCTGGCCTACACCATCGCCCCGACGATGACCTGGCCGCAGGCCAACGGCCTGATCGTGTGGGAGGGCATCCTCATCACCATCTTGGTACTTACCGGCTTCAGGAAGGCCGTGTTCAACGCCGTGCCGCGCGATATGCGCGCCGCCATCTCCGTCGGCATCGGCCTGTTCGTCGCCTTCGTCGGGCTGGCCGACGCGGGCGTCATCCGCCAGGGCGCTGGAACCCCGGTCGAGCTCGGCATCGGCGGGCTGCTCAACGGCTGGCCGACCGGCATCTTCTTGATCGGCTTGCTCTTGCTTGTCATCTTGCACGTCAAGAACGTCAAGGGCTCTATATTGATCGCCATCTTGTCCTCGGCGGTGCTGTCCATAATCGTCCAGGCGATCTTCCACATTCCCGCCATGAAGGACGACACGGGCGCGGTCGTCAACCCGACCGGCTGGATCCAGACGGTTCCCGAGCTGGGCCACTTCGACGCCCCGTCGTTCGCCACCATGTTCCGCGTCGACCTCTTCGGGGCCTTCACCGCCGGCGGGGCCGCCTGGTTCACCGTCATCATGCTGGTGTTCTCGCTGCTGCTCGCCGACTTCTTCGACACCATGGGTACCATGGTCGCCGTCGGCGCCGAGGGCGGGCTGAACGACGAGTCCGGCAACCCGCCGCACACCCAGGAAATCCTGCTTGTCGACTCCCTCGGCGCGATCGCCGGCGGCGTCGGCGGCGTGTCTTCCAACACCTCCTT
>JAISTE010000115.1 GCA_031272825.1 Propionibacteriaceae bacterium
GAGGCAGTGCGTGCGCTTTCTTGAAGAAGGGCTAGACGTCAAGACGGTGACGGAAATCCGCTCTCGCCTGGCATCTGTGACGTTGGTCGTCATAACTGAAACCATGCTGCATACCGCCGAGACATTTCCCTTCCAACTCAAGACCCTGGATGCCCTGCATCTGGCCACGGCGGTGGAACTCATGCCTGACCTGGACGCGCTTGCTACCAAAGACAAGCAGATGCGTCACAAGGCCGCCCTGCTGGGATTGCCCTTGCTGGAGGATGGTTAGCGCAGCGAGGACTCCCTCCCCTCCGGGAGGGAGCTAAGGGTGATTCAGCCTCACTCCCTCGATTCCAGCAGCCCCGGGAAGTAGGCCAAGTCCTGGGGGTAGGTGAGCTTGAGGTTGCCGTAGCCGCCGACGCACAAGTGGATTTCGTCGCCGCGGTTCTTCATCAAGGTGGCGCAGTCGACGACGCCCGCGTAGGAGGGGTTCACCGCGTGCAGCTCCTCGTGGGCGTTCAGCAGATGTCCGAGCGCGAACACCTGCGGGGCCTGGGCCATAAAAATGTGGTTGCGATCGGGAATGAGCTCGGCGAGCTCGCCGTCACGGCTGACCAAACAAGTCTCGGTGGCGCGGGAGCACGAAACGGCATTGCCGCGCTCGCGGGCCATCACCAGCAGCCGGGAGAGCTGGCCGGGTTCGAGCACCGGGCGGACGGCGTCGTGGATGAACGCCAAGGATTCGGGTTCCCAGTCGCGGGCGGCCGCCCGCAGCGCATAGAAAATGGACTCCATGGCCGTCACGCCGGCATGGGTGATGTCGCAAACCTTGTCGATCTCGTAGTCCTCGACCAGCCCGACGAGCTGTTCTTGCCAGCCTTCCAGGCAGGAGACGTAGATGGCGTCGATGGCCGGGTGCTCTTGGAAGTGTTCCAGCGTGTGGATGATCACCGGCTTGCCGCCTGCCGTGCGGAATTGTTTGGGCAGCTCGTCGTGCCTAAGACGCTTGCCTGCACCACCGGCGAAGATTATCGCCACATTGCCGATCATTTGACCTCGATCACCCAGTATTGGACTGCTGTTTGCTGCTGTAATCCTAACCCCGCGCTCAAAGAGGGAGATAAATGAGATTCGAAACACGAAAGGACGCAGAGGAAGACGCTGTTCGTAAAGCCGCAGACATAGCAAAAGGGCGGGCGGCCAACGGGCCGCCCGCCCTTTTGCTTATCGCCTACTTGATGTCTGCGTCGAACGCGTCGAAAGCGAAGTTGCCGCCGACGTCCGTCAGATCGTAGTCGTAGTTGTATTCGCCGAGCTCGAAGGCGTTCGCGCGCGCCTCCTCGGTGGGCTCGACCCGGATGTTGCGGTAGCGCTCCAGGCCGGTACCAGCCGGGATCAGCTTGCCGAGGATGACATTCTCCTTCAGGCCGACCAGGTGATCCACCTTGCCGTGGATGGCGGCGTCGGTCAGAACCTTGGTGGTTTCCTGGAAGGAGGCCGCCGACAGCCAGGATTCGGTCGCCAGCGAGGCCTTCGTGATACCCATCAGCACCGGACGGCCCTGAGCCGGGGTCTTCCCCGCCTGGACGGCCTCGCGGTTGGTCTGCTCGAACACCATGCGGTCGATCAGCTCACCGGGCAGCAGCTCGGTCTCGCCGGATTCGATCACGGTGATCCTGCGCAGCATCTGGCGGATGATGATCTCGATGTGCTTGTCGTGGATCGGCGCGCCCTGCGTGCGGTACACGGCCTGCACTTCCTCAACCAGGTGCTCCTGAACCCGGCGCAGACCCGAGACGCGTAGGACGTCCTGCGGATCCGGGGTGCCGCGGTAGAGCTGCTGGCCAGCCGCCACGTGGACGCCGTCCTCGATGAGGTGATGCCCGTGGGCGTCCTCCCATTCGAGACGAACGCCCTTGTAGAGCGGGTATTCGAGATCGGGTTCGCCGTCGTCGCGCTTGATGATGAGCTTGCGGCGCTCGCGCTCGCCCTCCTCGATGCGCACGCGGCCTGCCGCCTCGGCGATGGCCGCCTTGCCCTTCGGGGTACGGGCCTCGAAGAGCTCGACCACGCGCGGCAGACCCAACGTGATGTCGTCGCCGGCCACACCACCGGTGTGGAAGGTACGCATCGTCAGCTGGGTACCAGGCTCGCCGATGGACTGGGCCGCGACGATACCGACGGCCTCGCCCACGTCGACCAGCTTGCCGGTGGCCAGGCTCCGGCCATAGCACATGGCGCAGATGCCGGACTTCGCCTCGCAGGTCAGGCCCGAACGAACCTTGACCTCGGTGACGCCACCGGCAATGAACTGGCGGATGAGCTCGTCAGTCAGGTCGACGCCCGCCTTGGCGAGCACCTTCCCGTCCTTGCCCTCCACGTCCGCGGCCAGCGTTCTGGCGTAGACCGAAGCATCCAGGTTCGGCACCTGACGGATCTCGCCGGTCTTCGGATCAGGCTCGACGATGGCCTTGGTAAGGCCGCGGTCGGTGCCGCAATCCTCTTCACGAATGATGACGTCCTGAGAGACGTCCACCAGACGACGCGTCAGATAACCCGAGTCAGCGGTACGAAGGGCGGTGTCAGCCTGTCCCTTTCGGCCGCCGTGGGTGGAGATGAAGTACTCCAACACCGACAGGCCCTCACGGAAGTTCGAGGTGATAGGACGGGCGATAATCTCGCCCTTCGGGTTGGCCACCAGACCACGCATAGCGGCGATCTGGCGCATCTGAGTCATGTTGCCTCGGGCACCCGAGTGAACCATCATGTAGATCGGGTTGTCCTTGGTGAAGTTGGCCTCCATGGCGGCGGTCAACTCGTTCGTGGCGTTAGACCAAAGCTGAACCAATTCCTGGTGCCGCTCGTCGCTCGTCAGCTTGCCGCGGGCGAACTGCTTGTCGATCTTCTTGGCCTTGTCTTCGTAACCGGCCAGAATCTCGGGCTTGTTCGGCGGCGTCTGAACATCCGAAATGGAGATCGTCACACCCGAGCGCGTGGCCCAGGTATAGCCCAGATCCTTAAGGTTGTCTAGCGTGGCGGCGACCTGCACCTTCGGGTACAGCTCCGCGAGATCGTTCACGATCTGGCCGAGCTTCTTCTTGCCGACTTCCTCGTTCACGTACGGGTAGTCGTCGGGCAGCGCCTGGTTGAAGATGGCCCTGCCGAGCGTCGTCTCCAACACGATGGAGCCGTCGGCGCGCAGTCCCTTGCCTTCGGGCGGGACGATGCCGGTCAGGCGAATCTTGACGATCGCGCCCACCTTCAGCTCCCCGCGATCGAACGCCATCATGGCCTCGGCCATCGACCCGAACGCGCGGCCCTCACCCGTCATGCCGGGCAGGGTCGAGGTCAGGAAGTAGTGGCCGATGATCATGTCCTGCGTAGGCAGGGTGACCGGGCGGCCGTCAGCGGGCTTCAAGATGTTGTTCGTAGACAGCATCAGGATGCGAGCCTCGGCCTGGGCCTCCGCGCTCAGCGGCAGGTGGACGGCCATCTGGTCGCCGTCGAAGTCAGCGTTGAAGGCGGTGCAGACCAGCGGGTGAAGCTGGATGGCCTTGCCTTCGATCAGCTGCGGCTCGAACGCCTGGATGCCGAGGCGGTGCAGCGTTGGTGCGCGGTTGAGCAGCACCGGGTGCTCCTTGATAACCTCTTCCAGGACGTCCCACACAGCCGGGTGCTTGCGGTCGACCATGCGCTTGGCGGCCTTGATGTTCTGAGCCATGTTCAGATCGTCCAGGCGCTTCATCACGAACGGCTTGAACAGCTCCAGGGCCATGTCCTTCGGCAGGCCGCACTGGTGCAGCTTGAGCTGCGGGCCGACCACGATGACCGAACGGCCCGAGTAGTCGACGCGCTTGCCCAGCAGGTTCTGACGGAAACGGCCCTGCTTGCCCTTGAGCATGTCCGAGATGGACTTCAGCGGACGGTTGCCGGGCCCGGTGACCGGGCGGCCGCGGCGGCCGTTGTCGAACAGCGAATCGACGGCCTCTTGCAACATGCGCTTTTCGTTGTTGATGATGATCTCGGGCGCACCGAGGTCAAGCAGCCTCTTCAAGCGGTTGTTGCGGTTGATCACGCGGCGGTACAGATCGTTCAGGTCAGAGGTGGCGAAGCGACCGCCGTCGAGCTGAACCATCGGGCGCAGATCCGGAGGGATGACCGGGACGGCGTCCAAGACCATGCCCGTCGGGGAGTTGCCCGTCTGGATGAAAGCAGAAACCACCTTGAGGCGCTTGAGCGCGCGGGTCTTGCGCTGGCCCTTGCCAGTCTTGATGATGTCCTTGAGCTTCTCGGCTTCGGCCTCCAGGTCGAAATCGCCTAGGCGGCGCTTGATCGCCTCGGCACCCATGTAGCCCTCAAAGTACTTGCCGAAACGCGACTTCATGCCTCGGTAGAGCACCTCGTCGCCTTCGAGATCCTGAACCTTCAGGCCCTTGAAGCGCTCCCAAACGGCGTCCAGCTGGTCGATCTCGCGGTCGTAGCGCTTGGCGATCGATTCGACGTCCTTCTTGGAGGCGTCCATGACCTTCTTGATCATCTCGGGCTGGGCGTCGGACTCTTCGAGGGTCTTGACGTCCTCTTCGAGCTTGACGCGGCGGCGCTCCTGATCGGCGATCTTGCGCTGCTCGAGCTGCTGACGCTCGGTGGAAACCTTGGCCTCCAGGGCGGGCAGATCGCGGTGGCGAGCATCCTCGTCGACGGACGTGATCATGTAGGCCGCGAAGTAGATGACCTTTTCCAGATCCTTCGGGGCGACGTCGAGCAGGTAGCCCAAGCGCGACGGAACACCCTTGAAGTACCAGATGTGGGTGACGGGCGCGGCCAGCTCAATGTGACCCATGCGCTCGCGGCGCACGTTAGAGCGGGTCACCTCGACACCGCAGCGCTCGCAGACAATGCCCTTGAAGCGAACGCGCTTGTACTTACCGCAGTAGCACTCCCAGTCGCGGGTCGGGCCGAAGATCTTTTCGCAGAACAGGCCGTCGCGCTCAGGCTTGAGCGTGCGGTAGTTGATCGTCTCCGGCTTCTTGACCTCGCCGTAGCTCCACTCGCGGATTTGATCCGCGGTGGCCAGCCCGATGCGCAGTTCGTCGTAGAAATTTACGTCCAACAATTTTCTTCCTTATTTCGTGGCTGGTTTCTTAGACTTCGTCGATCATGCGGAAGTCGTCGGCACCCGGGCGCTGGGCCAGGTTGATGCCGAAGTCTTCTTGCGTGCGGAAGTCTTCTTCGGAGTCGCGCAGTTCGACGACCTGGCCGTCAGCGGAGAGAACCTCCACGTTCAAGCACAGGGACTTCATCTCCTTGACGAGCACCTTGAAAGATTCCGGAATGCCGGGCTCGGGGATGTTCTCGCCCTTGACGATGGCCTCGTAAACCTTGACGCGGCCGGGAACGTCGTCCGACTTGATCGTGAGCAGCTCCTGCAGCGCCCAGGCGGCACCGTAGGCCTCCAGGGCCCACACTTCCATCTCGCCGAAACGCTGGCCGCCGAACTGAGCCTTACCGCCCAGCGGCTGCTGGGTGATCATCGAGTACGGGCCGGTGGAACGGGCGTGAATCTTGTCATCGACCAGGTGGTGCAGCTTCAAGATGTACATGTAGCCGACGCCAACTTTCTCCGGGTACGGCTCGCCGGTGCGGCCGTCGAACAGACGGGCCTTGCCGCCGCCATCGACCAGACGGATGCCGTCGCGCTGGGGCAGGCCGTGCTCAAGCAGGCCGGAGATTTCGTCCTCGGTAGCGCCGTCGAACACCGGAGTGGCCAGGCGGGCCTCTGGCTCGACGTGCTCTAGGCCGACCTCGCGCAGGCGGTTGGCCCACGGCTCGTCGACCCCGGAGATGTCCCAACCGGAGTGAGCGATCCAGCCTAGGTGCAACTCGAGCACCTGGCCGACGTTCATACGCGAAGGCACACCCATCGGGTTCAGAACGATATCGACCGGGGTACCGTCCTCAAGGAACGGCATGTCCTCGACCGGGAGGATCGTAGAAATAACGCCCTTGTTGCCGTGACGACCGGCCAGCTTGTCACCGGCGGAAATCTTGCGGCGCTGGGCGACGTAGACGCGCACCATCTGGTTGACGGAGGGCGGCAGTTCGTCGTCCTCGTCGCGGTCGAAGACACGAACGCCGATGACCGTGCCGGACTCGCCGTGGGGCACCTTCAGGGAGGTGTCGCGCACTTCGCGGGCCTTCTCGCCGAAGATCGCGCGCAGCAGCCGCTCTTCCGGTGTCAGCTCGGTCTCCCCCTTCGGGGTGACCTTGCCCACCAGGATGTCGCCGGTGTTGACCTCGGCGCCGATGCGGATGATGCCGCGCTCGTCCAGGTTGGCCAGGGCCTCGTCGGAGATGTTCGGGATGTCCCGGGTGATCTCTTCGGGGCCGAGCTTGGTGTCGCGGGCGTCGACCTCGTGCTCCTCGATGTGGATCGAGGTAAGGACGTCATCTTGGACGATGCGCTGGGAGAGGATGATCGCATCCTCGTAGTTGTAGCCATGCCAGGGCATGAACGCGACCAGCAGGTTGCGGCCCAGGGCCATCTCGCCGCCATCGGTGCAGGCGCCGTCAGCAAGCGGGGTGCCCTTTTCGACGCGGTCTCCTACCTTGACCAGCGGGCGCTGGTTGATGCAGGTCGCCTGGTTGGAACGCTGGAACTTGGCAAGCTTGTAGGCGCCGTAAGTGCCGTCGTCGTTCATGATCTCGACCAGGTCGGCTGTCACAGTGGTGACGACGCCGGGCTTGCTGGCCACCGTCACGTCACCGGCGTCGACCGCACCGCGGTACTCCATGCCGGTGCCCACATACGGAGCCTCGTTGCGGATCAGCGGAACGGCCTGCCTCTGCATGTTGGCACCCATCAGGGCTCGGGAGGCGTCGTCGTGCTCAAGGAAGGGGATGAGCGCGGTTGCCACCGAAACCATCTGGCGGGCCGAAACGTCCATGTACTCCACCGCAGAGGGCGGAACCTGGTCGACGTCGCCGTCCTTTACGCGCACCAAGACGGAGTCGGAGATCAGCTTGCCGTTGTCGTCGATCTTGGCGTTGGCCTGGGCGATAACGTGCTTGTCTTCCTCATCGGCCGTCAGGTAGTCGATCTGGTCGGTGACAACGCCGTTCTCCACCTTACGGTAAGGAGTTTCTATGAAGCCGAAGGCGTTGACGCGGGCGAAGGACGCCAGCGAGCCGATCAGGCCGATGTTCGGGCCTTCAGGGGTCTCAATCGGGCACATGCGGCCGTAGTGCGACGGGTGAACGTCACGAACCTCCATGCCGGCGCGGTCGCGGCTCAGACCGCCGGGGCCGAGGGCTGAAAGGCGGCGCTTGTGCGTCAGGCCCGAAACCGGGTTGGTCTGATCCATGAACTGGGACAGCTGCGAGGTGCCGAAGAACTCCTTGAGCGCGGCGGCGACCGGGCGGATGTTGATCAGGGACTGCGGGGTGATCGCCTCGATGTCCTGAGTCGTCATACGGTCGCGAACCGTGCGCTCCAGGCGGCCAAGGCCGACGCGCAGCTGGTTCTGGATCAGCTCGCCGACCGTGCGCAGGCGGCGGTTGCCGAAGTGGTCGATGTCGTCCGTCTCCGGCTTTTCGTAGATGTCACCAAACACGACCTTCTGGTTCTCGTCGTGGGATTCCGGATCGTAGGAATGCAGCGCGATGAGGTACTTCAGGGCGGCGACGAGATCTTCGCGGGTAAGGACGCGCTTGGTGATCGGCTGGTTCAGGCCCAGCTTCTTGTTCACCTTGTAGCGGCCCACTTCGGCCAGGTCGTAGCGCTTGGGGTTGAAGTAGTAGCCCTCCAGCATCATGCGGGCGGCCTCTTCCGTGGGCGGATCGCCCGGGCGCAGTTTGCGGTAGATGTCGAGCAGCGCGTCGCGGGTGTTCTTCGGGCCGTCCTTTTCGAGGGTGGACATCATCACCTCGGAGTCGCCGAATTCGGCGCGGATCTCCTCTTCCGTCCAGCCGATGGCCTTGAGGAAGACGGTGACGGGCTGCTTGCGCTTGCGATCGAGGCGCACGCCGATGGTCTCGCGCTTGTCGATCTCAAACTCCAGCCAAGCGCCGCGGCTCGGGATCACCTTGCAGGTGAAGATGTCGGAGTCGGACGTCTTGTCGCGGGTCTTCTCAAAGTAGACGCCAGGCGAGCGAACCAACTGGGAGACGACGACACGCTCGGTGCCGTTGATGATGAAGGTGCCCTTGGGGGACATGAGCGGGAAATCGCCCATGAAGACCGTCTGGCTCTTGATCTCGCCCGTCTCGTTGTTCATGAACTCGGCGGTGACGAACAGCGGGGCGGAGTAGGTCTGGTCGCGATCCTTGCACTCTTCGACGGTGTACTTGGGCTCCTCGAAACGGTCGTCCCTGAAGGAGAGGGACATCGTCTGCTGGAGGTCTTCGATCGGGGAGATCTCTTCGAAGATCTCTCCCAGGCCCGAGCGGGTCCGCACATCGTTGCGGCCCTCTTCCTTGGCTTTGGCCACTTTTTCCTGCCAGGCTTCGTTTCCGATGAGCCAGTCGAAGCTTTCGACTTGCAGATCAAGTAGGTTGGGGACCTCCAGCGGCTCGTTGATCTTCGCGAACGAGATGCGACCGCTTTGGGAGATGACATTGGTGTTCTTAGACGCTTTACGCGGGGCCAAGACGGATCCTTCCAAAGTGTCCGGGGTTTCCGGTTTTCAAGCACGCCAAACGCACCATGTCAAAAAACAAGGCTAATCTGGCAATGGTCAAACAGCCACTTTGCCATGCGATCTGAAATTTTGCAAATTGGCGACCGGTGCACGTCGCCTACCTGGATCCATCCGAGCGCTTGACCCCCACGCCCAGAACCTCGGGACTGGGCCATCCGTCAGACCCTTCGCAGTCCCGGGCAGGTACTCTATCCCATTTCACGCACCTGGCTTGAACCGGTGCAACGCTTTGGTTACGCTTTCATATAAGTTTTCTACAGATTTCGCCCTCGAACTGAAAGGTTCGCAATGCGCCCGACAGTCACCGACGTAGCCAGGAAAGCCGGCGTCTCCCCCTCAACCGTGTCGCGGGCCTTGGGCGGCGGCATCGTCTCCGAGACTACCAAGGCTGCCGTCTTGGCGGCTGCCAGCGCGCTCGGCTACACCCCCAACCGTGCCGCCCGCGCCCTCATCGGCGGCAGGACGGACAACATCGGTTTGCTGGTACCCGACATCGCCAACCCTTTCTTCACTGAGATCGTCAAATCCGTTTCCGCCCACGTGCGCCGCAGTGAATACCAGCTGCTGCTCGGCTCCTCGGACGAGGACACCGCCCGCGAGCGCGAGATGGCCCAGGCCCTGCAGCGCACCTGCGACGGGGTGATCGCTTGCTCGCCGCGCATGAGCGACGAAGAGGTGTGTGCCAACGCCGACGCGCGCACGACCGTCATCGTGAACCGGCTGATCGACGGCATGTCTTGCGTCACCGCCGACCCTACCTCGGGCATGGAGCAGGCGGTGCAGCACCTGGCAGCGCTCGGGCACAAGCACATCGCGTATGTGAAAGGGCCGGCGGGTTCGTGGAGCGAGCAGCGCAGGGTCGAGGGGCTGAAGCTCGCCCAGCAGCTCGGCATGGAGGTGGAGCTGATCCAGTCGGTGACGCCCACCTACAACTCCGGGACACTAGCCGCCGATCTGGTGCTGATGAGCAAGGCCAGCGCTGTGATCGCGTTCAACGATCTGCTGGCCATCGGCATCTTGAACCGGCTGGAGGCCAGGGGTGTAGATGTGCCAAACGACATTTCCTTGATCGGCAACGATGACATCGACATGGCCTCCATGTGCCGCCCGCAGCTGACGACCATCGCCTCACCCAAGGAGCAGATGGGTGCGCTGGCCGCCGAACTGCTGCCCAGGTTGCTGCAATCCGGCGGCGCGGAGCCCGAGCAGATCGTGCTCCCGGCAACGCTGGTGGTACGCGGCTCGACGGCCGTGGCCCGGGTGTGAGGACAACCCACCCAACCATCGATCCCACTCACCACCGTCATCCTGCGCAAGCGAAGCGCAGTCGCAGACCGCGGCGGGGCACCGCCCCGCTCCGGTCTCGAGGAGCGAAGCGACGATAGGATCTTCCCATACAACGGCTGAGATCCTGCGACTACGCGCAGGATGACGAGTAAAGAATTCCAGAATAACGGTACGGGGTGGTCAATCTAACAACCCACTTTCCCGCCAACCCCATCTCAATTTCCAACTATCGGTTGACCGTCACTGCAATCGTTGCCAAGATTGTTTCATTACTTCGACGAAGGAAGATCATGGCCGGACAGCCGCCGCTCAGCCCATGGATGGGATCCGACTACTACACCCCGTGCTGGGATTCCGGGGTCAGGGACGATGCCTGGCTCTTGGCGTCACGGATGGAAAAGAGCGAAGAGCCGACCCCTGGCGTCTATTGGAAGCCTGTGCCCGACTCCCCCATCCGGATGCTGGATCACTGGGACAACATGGACGGCACCATCGAGCGCGGGTATGCCGGGCGCTCGCTGTTCTTCGAAGACGGAAAGTTTCGCGAAGATTGGCAGCTGCTGGCCCAATACGCCGACCTGCTGGCCTCTATCCGGATCAACGCTGTCTCCCTCAATAACGTGAACGTGCGCGATAAGGCCCGCTGGCTGATCACCAACAAGCACGGGGAGCTGGACAAGGTCGCCAAGATCGCCGAGATCTTCGCCGAGCGCGGCATCGCAACCTATCTGTCGGTGAACTTTGCCGCGCCCAAGGTGATCGGCGGGTTGGACACCTCCGATCCGCTGGATGCGCGCGTCGAGACGTTTTGGCGCGAGCGGGTTGAGGAAATCTACTCGAAGGTTGAGCACTTCGGCGGCTTCGTGGTCAAGGCTGACGCCGAGGGAGAGCCCGGCCCGTACCAGTACGGCCGCACCCACGCCGACGGCGCCAACCTCTTCGCCAGGCTGCTCGCTCCCCACGGCGGGTTGGTGTTCTGGCGGGCGTTCGTCTACAACTGCGAGCAAGACTGGCGCGACCGCACCACCGATCGGGCGAAGGCCGCCTGGGAGAACTTCAAGCCGCTGGACGGCTTCTTCGAGCCGAACGTCGTGCTGCAGGTCAAGAACGGGCCGCTCGATTTCCAGATCAAAGAACCGGTCTCTCCCCTGCTGCTGGGCCTGGAATCCACCCGAACGGCCTGCGAATTTCAGGCCTCCCAGGAGTATCTCGGCCAGCAGCAGCACGCGGTCTTCCTAGCGCCTTTGTGGAAGGAGGTCTTGGATTCCGAGCTTTGCGCGAGCGCACTGGTATGCGTTGCCAACACCGGTTTGGATGAGAGTTGGACGGGCCACAAGCTGGCCCAGGCAAACCTGTACGCCTTCGGACGTCTGGCCTGGGATTCGTCGCTAACGCCTCAGCAGATCGCCCGCGAGTGGGTTCAGCTCACCTTCCCTGACGCCAGCGATCGAGCTCGCGAAGCGATCGAGCGCATCTGCGCCGAATCGCGCGGCGCCTACCGCGACTACACCACCAACCTCGGGCTGTGCTTCATGTGCCGACCCGGCTTCCACTACGGCGTCGACCCCGACGGCTACGAGTACGACCGCTGGGGCACCTACCACTTCGCCGACCGCGACGGCATCGGCGTCGACCGCACGGTAGCCACCGGCTCGGGCTACACCGCGCAGTATCCGCCCGCCCTAGCCGCCCTATATGAAGACGTGAGCACCTGCCCCGACGACGTGGTGCTGTACTTCCACCACTTGCCGTACGCTCACCGTCTGCAATCGGGCAAGAGCATCGCCCAGCACGTCTACGACGCCCACTTTTCCGGCGCCCAGAAGGCCGAAGATTTCCGACGGACATGGGCCGAGATTGCCGGAGAGCTCGGTTCCGCCCGGGTTTTCGACACGCTCGCCCGCTTCGACGAGCAGCTTCGCTCGGCAACCGAGTGGCGCGATGTGATCAACACCTACTTCTACCGGCACTCGGGTATAGCCGACGAACACGGGCGCGTGATCTACCCCTAACAACGAAACTTTCGCTTCACCGTCGGGAAAATTAGAAAAGCTCTTGACCGCCTATTGGAATCGTTGCCAGAATTTGTTTCATGAACAAGGCAGTTCCATCGCGGGCCAGCAAAAAGAACTCAGTGCTGCTGGCCGACGGCTCGGTGCTGCAGGTACGGCACAAGAGCGGATGGCAAAAGATCCGCCAGGACTGGCAGCTTTACACCTTCCTGCTCTTGCCGCTGCTCTTCTTCGCGATCTTCAAGTACATTCCAATGCTCGGCAACGTGATTGCCTTCCGCCGCTACCGCATCGGCGACGGCATCTTCGGCTCCGGGCCCCTGACGCTGCGCTACTTCGAGCAGTTCATCAACCAAGACGCGTTCTGGCACGTCTTTTGGAACAACGTGATCATCGGGCTGAGCACCTTCGCATTCACCTTTCCGTTGCCAATCATCCTGGCGCTCCTCCTCAACGAAGTGAAGAACGCCCGCTTCAAGAAGCTCGTGCAGTCGATCTCGTACATGCCGCACTTCCTCTCCGTCGTCATCATCGTCGGCATCGTCATGGAGCTCACCGCCTCCGGCGGGGTGATGAACCAGCTGCTTCAGGCGATCATCCCGGGAGCGACGCCGATAATGCAGAATCCCGACGCCGTCCGTCCGATCTACATCATCTCCGAGATCTGGCAGACGACCGGCTGGGGAACGATTCTGTACCTGGCGGCCCTCACCCAGATCGACGACCAGCTCTACGAGGCCGCGCGCATCGACGGTGCCAACCGCTGGAAGCAGACGCTCTATATCACCATCCCTGGCATCCGCCACACGATGGTCGTGCTGCTCACCTTAAACATCGGCACATTCCTGGCGGTCGGGTTCGAGAAATTGCTGCTGCTCATCCAGGGCAATGGCTTGTATATGGCGCAGGGCGATGTGATCTCGACCTACGTCTACCGGGTTGGCCTGGCCTCCCCGACCATGTACTCGCTCGGCGCGGCCATCGGGCTGTTTGAGTCCGTCATCGGCCTGGCGCTGGTGTTCGGCACCAACGCCCTGTCGCGCCGCCTAGTGGGATCGAGCCTATGGTGAGAAAACTCGACGATTCCCGCGGCTACCGCGTCTTCCGCGTGTTCAACCTGATACTGCTTACCGGCGTTCTGTTCGTGACGCTGTTCCCGTTCGTGAACGTCATCGCCAAGGCCTTCTCCTCGGCGGCGATGATTACCTCCGGGCAGGTCACCTTCTGGCCTATGGGCTTCAACCTGGAGACCTTCCAGGTGGTGCTCACCAACGGCACTTTCTGGCTGAATTACCGCAATACCATCATCTACACCGTGCTGGGCACCTTCATCGCCCTGGTGATGACGACCACCTACGCCTACGCGATCTCGCGCAAGGAGCTGGTGGGCCGGGGATTCTTCACCCAGATCGCCGTGTTCACAATGTTCTTCGCCGGCGGCATCATCCCCAACTACGTTCTGATCCAGCAACTGGGCTTGATGAACACCATTTGGGCGATCATCTTGCCGGCGGCCATATCCACCTACAACCTGCTGGTGATGAAGTCGTTCTTCGAGGCCTTCCCCGAAGAGCTGCTGGAGGCCGCCCGGGTCGACGGCCTGGGTACCTACGGCATCTTCTTGCGCATCGTCCTGCCGCTATCTAAGGCGATCCTGGCCACGATGGCCCTGTTCTACGCGGTGGCGTTTTGGAACTCCTGGTTCCCGGCGATGCTCTACCTGTCGAAGGCAGCCGACCTGCGCCCGGTGACCATCTTCTTGCGCAACCTGATCGTGGCATCCGGCATGGGCTCGTCGGACTTCGGGCAGGGCTCGGTCGATAACGCCGTACAGGTGGCGGCCAACGTCAAGTCCGTGGCGATGATCCTGACCATCTTGCCGATTATGTGCGTCTATCCGTTCGTGCAGAAGTACTTCGTCACCGGCGTGATGCTCGGCGCGGTGAAGTCCTAAAACCCTTGTCCGCAAGGCAAATCAATCCAAATCTCAATAAACAACTGGAAACACAACCCGAAAAAAGGAAACAAAATGATTGAACTCAAACGTGCGGCGGTACTCGCCGCAGCGCTGGCGCTGTCGCTGGGTACGCTCACCGCCTGCGGCTCCGACGACTCCGGCGGCACGACCGGGGAGATGGGCGAGACGGGGGCGATGGCCGATTACGCCGTCGGCACTACGTTCAAGGCAACCGAACCGCTGACCTTCTCTTTGATGTACCGCGACCACCCGAACTACCCCTACAAGGCCGACTGGCTGTTCTTGGAGAAGCTGGCCTCCGACCAGAACGTCAGCTTTGAGATCACCAACGTGCCGCTTTCGGATTGGAATACCCAAAAGCCGATCCTGATCGCCTCGGGGGATGCCCCGGACATCATCCCCGTCACCTACACCTCCGAGCAGGCCCAATACGCCGCCGGCGGAGCCATCCTGCCGATCTCCGACTACCTCGAGTACATGCCCAACTACAAGGACAAGGTCGAGAAGTGGGGGCTGCAGACCGCCATCGATTCGATCGTCCAGTCCGACGGCAAGTACTACGTGCTGCCCGGATTACACGAGGAGCCGCGCTTCCAGTACTCGATCGCCATCCGCGACGACCTGTGGAAAGCCGCCGGTATCACCGAAGACCCGAAGACCTGGGACGAGTTCAAGGCCGACCTGGTGAAGATCAAGAACGCCAATCTGCCAGGCGTGAAGTATCCGATGAGCGATCGCTGGAAGATGGGCTCGCTGCTTTCCCAGGCCGCACCCTCGTTCGGCACCAAGTCGGGGGCCACCTCGACCAACACCTGGGGCTTTGACAACGGCATCTACTACGACACGGCCAAGGGCGAGTTCGTCTACGCCGGGGCGCAGGAGGAGCAAAAAGAGCTGCTGAAGTTCTTCGCCTCCTTGGTCAAGGAAGGCCTGATGGATCCCGATTCCCTCTCCCAGGACGACGACCAGGCTAAGGCCAAGATCACCACCGGCCAGTCCACCGCCATCGCCACCAACGATCAGGTGATCGTGACCGACTACCGCCAGCCGATGGAAGAGCTGGGCGAGGGCGGCTCGGTACGGATGATCCGCCTGCCCGCCGGGCCCAAGGGCGACATCGTGAACGTCTCCAGGCTCGAATCCGGGCTGATGGTCTCGGCCAAGGCCGCCGAAAAGCCGTATTTCAAGGCACTGCTGCAGTTCATCGACTGGCTGTACTACTCCGATGAGGGTCTGAAGTTCGCCAAGTGGGGCGTCGAGGGCGTCACCTACACGGGTACCGGGGACGACCTGAAGCTCGCCTCCGATGTCGACTACAACGGGGCCAACCCGTCGGGTACCAAGCAGTTGAACAAGGACTTCGGGTTCTCCAACGGCGTGTGGATGCCGGCCAACGGTTCGGTCTTCGCCCTTGAAAAGGCGATGTTGAACGACGATGGCAAGGCTTTCGTCGAAGTGATGAAGGACAAGACTCTGCAAGAGCCTGATCCGGCGGCACCGATGGACGAGGAGACGCAAGCCACGGCGTCGACGTACCAGACGCAGCTGACCGACATCGTGATCCAGAACACCGTTGAGTTCATCTCGGGAGCGAAGGACATCGACAAGGACTGGGACGCGTACATCTCCGCGCTCAAGGCCGCCGGGCTGGACGAATACGTGAAGCTGTACAACGACGCGAAGAAGTAGCGGTGTTCCGGCCCGTCGAAAGGCGGGCCGGAACAAGAACGCCCGTTTGCACGTTAGGCAAGGAGAGAGGAGCGAAATGGCGAAGATGGACGCGGGCAGCGGCCTGCTGGTGCGCCTGGGAAGCTGGGTGTACTGGCTGGCGGCCATCGAGCTGTGCCTGCTTGTTTCCTGCGCCCCAATGCTGGCCGCGGTGTTCCTGTTCGGATTTTCCGGCGGGGGCGTCACAGTTGCGGCGCTCTCGAGCGTCTTCGCGGGCCCGGCCCTGGCGGCGGCATGTTTCGCCTGGGGCTCGCGCAGGCGTGAGGGCGACGAGACACCGGTGAAGTATTTCCTGCGCGGCTACCGGCTCTCTTGGAAAGAGATGCTGGTCTGGCAAGCACCTTTGGCCGTGATCCTCGCCGCCGTGGCCGTCGTGATTTCCAATCCCGATGCCTACGACGGCCCCGAGTGGGTTCTAGCTGCGGCGATCGCGGTTTGCGCGGTGCTGGTGCTGGTCTCGTTCAACTTCACCGGCATCACCGCCCTGTTCTCGTTCCGGCTTCGCGACAGGGCCAAGCTATCGCTCTACTACTCGTTCAGCCGCCCATTCACGACGATCGGCTACGCGGCCGTCGTAGTGGCGGCCTACCTGGCGCTCACCCACCTGGGTGTGGTCGCCGCCGCGCTGCTTTCAACTTTCACCATGCTCGCGTTCGAGGTCGGACGGCCGGTGTTCGGCGACGTCCGCGAGCGCTTTACCTCCGAGGGAACCCAAGATGAACTACCTGCTTGAATCCGATGCCGCACTAGAAATCTTCGCTGCCATCGAGGACCTGCCGATCGTCGACTACCACTCCCACCTGGAGGCTGACGACCTGCTCGCCGACGAGCCCTTCGAGGACATGGCGGCCCTGTGGCTGGGCGGGGATCACTATAAGTGGCGGCTGATGCGCGCGGGGGGCGTCCCCGAGTATTTGGTGACGGGCGACGGCGAGCCTTACGCAAAATTTGAGGCCTTCTGCACGGTGCTGGAAAAGGCCGTCGGCAATCCGGTTTATGAATGGAGCCACCTGGAACTGCAACGCTATTTCGGCATTGATCTGGACATCAACGCCGACAACGCGCCGGAAATCTGGGAGCGGGCGAACGCGCTCTTGCCCGAGCTCACGCCACTGAAAATATTGACAGCCTCCAAGGTGGAAGTGGCCGTCACCACCGACGATCCGACCTCCGATCTGACCGCCCACGAGCAGCTCCAAGCGAAGGGCCTTCGGGTACTGCCCGGGTTCCGCCCAGATTCATATCTGGCCGACGCCGACATCGCCTCGCGCCTGGAGATCGAGGAGCGGATGGCCTACTTCGACGCCCGGGGCTGCAAGACCATCGACTTTGGGCTAGACAACTTCCACTTCGACACCCCGCAGGCGCGGCTGGTCGTCGAGATGCTGGGGATGGCCCGGGAACTGGGGTGGTCGGCGCAAATCCACTTCGGGGCGGCCCGCCGCCAGAACCTCCCCGGCACCAGAGCGCTGGGTTCGAACGTCGGCTTCGATTCGATCGGAACCCAGGCCGACATCGCCAACCACATCCGGCTGCTGATTCAGGCGACGCACTCTTTCGGGATGCTGCCCAACCTCACCTTGTATCCCCTAAACCCCGCGGACTGGCCGCTGATCGCCTCGCTGGTCGGCGATTTCCAGGGCGAGGCCAGGCTGCAGCTGGGGGCGGCCTGGTGGTTCAACGATCACTATGAGGGCATCCGGCAGCAGTTGGACGTCTACGCCACCCAGGGGCTGCTGGGAAATTTCACCGGGATGCTTACCGACTCGCGCTCACTGCTTTCGTACTCAAGGCACGAGTACTTCCGGCGCATCCTCGCCCAGCACTTGGCCGACTGGCACCGGGTCGGGCGGGTGCGCGACCTGGAAGCGCTGAAGAAAACTGCTATGGGCGTCGCATATTCCAATGCCAAGGGGTATTTCGGGTTCTGATTTGGGGGTGGAGCTCAGCCCCACCCCCAACGTTTACGAGGTCACCTTGGCCCGCTTCTTGACCACCGTGTAGGCGATCATCGCGATGTAGATCGCCAACAGGCCGATGATTACGCCCACCTGTGCGAAGTTCTCGCCGAGCAGGCCGAAGAAGATGCCGTAGACGGTGAAGTCAAAATCAGAGAACGTCGTGTTGGCGAATCCAAGATTGCCCAGCACCGGCATTAAGGCAATCGGCAGGAAGCTGATGGCGATGCCCTGCACGAAGGCACCGACGACAGCGCCCTTCAGCCCGCCTCGGGAGTTGCCGAACACGCCGGCCGTCGCTCCGCAGAAGAAGTGCGGGACGACGCCCGGGATCACGATCGGCAGACCGGTGAGGGCCATGATCGGCAGGGAAACTAGGCCTCCGACGAAGCTGGAGAGGAAGCCGATCAGCACCGCGTTCGGCGCGAACGGGAACACGATCGGGCAGTCCAGCGCCGGGATGGCGTTCGGGACGAGCTTTTCGGAGATTCCCTTGAACGCCGGGACGATCTCGGCCAGGATCAGGCGCACACCCGCCAAGATCACGTAGACGCCTGCGGCGAACTGCCCGGCCAGCGTGATGGCCCAGATGATGAAGTTGCCAACGTCCGTGCCCGTTTCGGCGCTATAGCTTTGCGCATATTCCGGCCCGGCGGCGATGGCCACCACCAGGTAGACGACCATCATGGTCAGAGCGATGGCAACCGTGCTGTCGCGCAGGAAGGCCAGGCCCTTGGGGAACTTCACGTCCTCGGTGGAGGTGACGGTCTCCTTCTTGCCGCGGATCGCGCTGCCGATGGCACCGGCAATCCAGTATCCGCCGCCGCCGAAGTGGCCCAACCCGACGTTGTCGTTGCCCGTCATCGAGCGGATGTAGCGCTGCAGGAAGTGCGGCGAAATGCTCATGATCGCGCCGAGAGCCAGGGCTCCCATGATGATGAGGGCGACGTCTTTGAACCCGACCACAGTGAAGATAACGGCCAGCATCGCGGCCATGTAGAAGGTGTGGTGGCCGGTCAGGAAGATGTGCCTGAAAGCCATGAACCTGGCAATCAGGATGTTCACCAACATTCCGAAGAACATGATCAGGGCCGTCGCGGTTCCGTACTCCTGGATGGCGACGGCCACGATCACCTCGTTGTTCGGCACGATGCCCTGCACGTGGAAGCCGGACTCGAACATGCCGCCCAGCGGGGTAAGCGCATCCTGGGTAACACCGGCTCCGGCCGTCAGCACTAGGAAGCCAACAAAGGTCTTCAGCGTCCCTTTTACAATGTCGGCTACGGGTTTCTTTTGCAAAAGGAGCCCGACGAGGGCGATAACGGCAACCAAGAACGCCGGTGTCTTGGCGATGGCGAGGAGAATGTCAAGGGCTGTATTCACTTCAGTTTCCTATCTGCGGTTCAGCTTGCGCCGAACTGGCCCATCGCGTCGCCGACCTTCGAGCGCAGCTCTTCGATGTCGATGACAGAATCCAACACGACCATTGGGGCGTCGATAGTGAGGCCCTCGGCGATGTCCCTGCCGGCCACGAACAGGTCGGCGGCACCGGCGACGGCACCCGAGACGTCGGAGTGGTCGACTTCGACCCCGGTGAT
>JAISTE010000137.1 GCA_031272825.1 Propionibacteriaceae bacterium
CATAATCGACCTGACGAACTTGAACCAAGAGGAGCGCGCCGTGATCGACCTGCTGGAAAAGGAAGAAGCCATCCGCGACGCCGAACTCGACTACGCCCACCAAGACGGCCTCACCAAAGGCCGAGCCGAAGGCGAGGCCCAGGGCCGGGCCGAGGAGCGCGCGGACCTGGCGTTGGCCGCCCTGCGGTTGGGTGTACCGATAGACACTGTGGCCAAGTTCTCGGGTCTGGGCCACGCCGACCTGGAGACCCTGCTCCAGCAGTGAGGCAGCATCCCCCGGGCCGAGGTGTCGGATGCCGCGGCCTCGGCGAGGAACGAGCCCGGGCGGCGGCATCAGACACCACGGCCGCCCTGGGACACGATCCCCCGTCCTCCCGGGCGTCACCCCCGTCATCCTGCGCGAAGTCGCAGGATCTCGCCCGCCACAAGCCATCCGCAAGGACTACCCCCCGCGCCTAGGGCTGTGGGCGATGTTCCTGCGCGGGGAGCCCCTCCCAGCGGACGCCCCTGGCTATCTCCACACCGCCGCTGCCATAATCGACCTGACGAACTTGAACCAAGAGGAGCGCGCCGTGATCGACCTATTAGAAAAGGAAGAAGCCATCCGCGACGCCGAACTCGACTACGCCCACCAAGACGGCCTCACCAAGGGCCGCGCCGAAGGCCGAGCCGAAGGCCGAGCCGAAGGCGAGGCCCAGGGCCGGGCCGAGGAGCGCGCGGACCTGGCGTTGGCCGCTCTGCGGTTGGGTGTACCGATAGACACCGTGGCCAAGTTCTCGGGTCTGGGCCACGCCGACCTGGAGACCCTGCTTCAGCAGTAACGCAGACTCCCGAGGCCGAGGTGTCGGATGCCGCGGCCTTGGCGAGGAACGAGCCCGGGCGGCGGCATCAGATACCTCGGCCGCCCACAGACCTCAGGTCACCCACAAGACCCCCGGAAGATCGGGCGGCAAGATCCACTCGCAGTCCCTGTCCACGCTGTCGCCACCCAGCCGACGACAACCGCCGTGCCAACCTCGGGCTCGTGACGGGGCTGCGTTCAACGGTGAGTTTGGGCGCGGATTCTGGCCAGATTCGCCGAAATCAGCGCCCAAACCCACCGTTGAACGAGAGAGTTGCGGCCACCTCCGGGCGGCCCGAGGAGTTGTCACGCGGGGCAGCGGCCCGTCGGCTGCGCGAAGCCCGCCTCGACCAACAGCGCCTGCCACACCTCCGCGAACACGAACGCCAGGGCAAGACCTGCCCAACTCCGGCTATCGCATCAACCGCCCCGGCGACGACAGGGCGCCGTTCCGAAACGTCGGACAGCCCGGTCACGAAGCGGGGACCTGATAGCTACGCCTGCTGGACCGTCTGAGGCAAGAGTGGCTGACGGTCAAGAACGAGGATTGGCCACCTCGGGTTGGCGGTCACTGTCCAAGCGGTTCTGGTTGGGCTTCCGACAGGGTGCCATCTGGTTCTTCAACGTACTTGATCGCGGGCAACGTGTCGGAACACCAAGTGCCGTCGCCCTGCTTAGTCAAAGGCGTGGGCACCTGAGCCAAGATAGGCTGTCGGAGCGTAGGTGCGACGGGACGAAGGAGACGCCGTGACTGAATCAAGCAAGCGGCGGCGTCTGGCTCTGGTCTTGCCCCGCCTGTCTGGCCGAGGCGGGATGGAGACTGTGGTCGCGCACTTCTGCGGTGCCGCTTGCGTGCGCGACAACTACGACGTCACGTTGTTTCTCAGCTTGGGTCTCGAAGACATGGCTTGGCTCCAGCTCCCTGAACTCGAGCGGGCCCGGATCGTCACGGGCAGAGCGCCAGGAATCAAAGCCCACGTGGAGCGTCTCTTGTTTTTCGCGCGCTCCCGCGACGATGCTGTCATCGTCCTGGGTCCGGCGATGGTCTTGCTGGCCTCTCTCGTGCGGGTGGTTTGCCGGAAGAAGTACAAGATCATCGATTGGCCCCAGTTCAGTCTGGTTGTTCGGTACTATCGCCGTCGTCGCTTCTTTCGCCTGGCTGACTACCATTGGGCCATTTCGACCGGCGTTGCCCGTGAACTGTCTGATTTCGGAGTTGAGGAATCCAAGGTTTTCACGATCTTCAACCCTGTCGCGCGCTGCGATCAGACCATTCCGCCTTCATCTGACGGCATGACCCGTTTTGTCTATGTCGGCCGCTTGGCCGACGACCAGAAGGACCTCCGCGGTCTCCTGCGGGCCATGGCTGCGTTGCCGGAGGGTATGGAGTGGCGCTTGGACCTGTTCGGCGGAGGGCCAGATGAGGCCGCTCTCAAGGCCTGCGCTGCGGACCTACATCTGGGGTCACGCCTGACGTGGCATGGATGGGTTTCCGACCCCTGGTCCGGCGTCAAGACGGCTGACGCACTGGTGCTCAATTCGCGTTATGAAGGTTTCGCGCTGGTGCTGGCTGAGGCGATCGCCAGGGGATTGCCGGCGATTTCCACGGACTGCCCGGTTGGCCCCGCCGATATTGTCCGCCCCGGTCTCAACGGTTACCTGGTAGCAGTTGGCGACGCGGCAGCGCTCTCGTCCGCTCTAGAGTCGGTCCAAGGCGATACTTTCGCCGACCGCCGACAGATCAAGGAGAGCATCGCGGACCTCTACAATGAGGCCTACGACAGACGCTTGGCTACTGCCCTGGCCGACGCCTTCGGCGATTAGGCGAGAATCCAAGACTCGTGAGGCCCCGCACAGGAACCAACACGCCGCCGTTTGGTGAAGCGACCGGGCCTCGCCTAACCCGATAGCCGCATCTCATTGGAGGCCGCCGCATCAGGGACCGTCACACCCGCTGGAGTCCAGCAAGCCGAAGACCCCACGCGGGCGACAGCAGAAACCGTTCGGGAGACGCGTTCGCCGGTCACGATGACCGCAAGGTTGATGAGCACTCCGAAATCGGTGAGTTGAATCAGTAGGTTTGCGCTCTCGCGGCGGTCCACCACTCGAAGTGCGCGATGATCTCGCGGGGTAGGTTGAGGTCTTCAGGCAGTTCGTAACCATGCTCTTCGTACCATCGTTGCAAGGTCTGCACGACTTCCTCGTCGAAACCGTGCCGCATCATGTACACAACGTTGGCTCCGCTCACTCGGCAGGGGGAGCCATAGGCTTTGGCGAAAGGAGGGATGTCTTTCACGACGACAGCGCCCATGCCGATCATGGCCCCCGCGCCGATGATGCGGCCTTGGTGAATGGACGTCCCGATGCCAAGGTTCGCGCCTTCTCCGACTTGGACGTGTCCGCCAAGCGCCGCCATGGGGGAGATGGTGGTGTGGTCGCATAGAACGGCATCATGCGGGATGTGGACCTTGCCCATGAAAAAGCAATGGTTCCCGATGGTCGTTGCACGGTGAGATCCCTGTGTGACGGCTGATAGCTCGCGAATCACGTTGTTGTCGCCGATGACGATGCCGGGACCTGGCGAAGGTTCGTCCGGCCAGGTGGTCGAGTGCTCAAAGTCGTGGAACTCTGCGGGACCTCCGATCACGCATGACGCCCCGATCCAGTTGCCGGAGCCGATGCGCAGGGGTCCGGCTAGAACCACGTACGGGCCAATAGTGTTGTTGTCGCCCAACTCAACCCCCGCACCGATGATGGCCGTCGGATGAACATGATTCACTGCTTTGCCTCGATTCCTCTAGTGGGGAGTGTCGTCCTCGCGCCCCAGACAGCAACCTGCCGCACTCTCAACTCAGCGACGACAGACGTTAGGGAACTTTACCAGCGCGCCATGGCCTGTTTGATGGTCAGCCGAGTCTCGCTTCCTGCGAAACGGATGGCCCCCTGTAGGATGAGTTGGTCTGGCCGAGAACACCAGCTTCAGAAGGGAGGATGTGTGATCGCACCGCGTCCACCCTTGGTCTCCGTCATCGTCCCCGTCTGGAACTGTGAACCCTACATACACGACTGCATCAACTCAATCATCGGCCAGACAGAGACCGACTGGGAGATCATCGCCATCGACGATGGATCAACCGACCACACTGGTGCCATCCTCAATGACTTGAGCCGCCTTGAGCCGCGCCTAGCAGTCCTTCACCAAGACAACAGTGGGGTGTCGCACGCCCTGAACCGCGGCCTCGGGCAGGCCCGCGGCGAATGGCTTGCCTTCATCGCCGGGGATGACGAGGTGGATCCGGACTTTCTCAGGCATCTGCTAAACGCCGCCACGGAGGCGACGGACGCGGTCTTCTACACCCAGATGACCGAATTCAATGACAGAGGCAAGACACGCCTCATCCGGGTCCTCGACACTGGCCCGAACAGCGGCACAGAGGTCATGCGGTCAGTACTGCAGTACGGCAAGGGCGTCGGAGCTCTTGGCATCATTCGCCGCTCCGCTGTCACGGAGCGGCAGGTCCGCTTCTCAGAGGATACCGGTTACGGCGAGGACACTCTGTTCATGTCGGAGTTCCTGCCGGGCCTCGCGGATGTCCGGCGTGTGGACGAGTCCAGGTATCGTTACCGTCGTAGCGCCACGGCGACGACCCGCGCGAGGATGACCGAGAAGACGCGGACAGAACTCTTGGCCGCAGTCGAACACATGGCCGCGACGCGTCTACCTGAACTGTTCCCCGATCTCTGGCAACGTTACGTGTGCCGCCAGATGACCAAAGTGGTGCTGCGGTCGCCCGGGTCTGACGGGGACAGTCCGACGGTTGACACTGCGTTGACCTGGCTCATGAAGCGCCGTCGTGCCCTGGCGGAGAATCCCGCGATGGACCGGACGACAAGGACTGCCCTCGCCGTGTCGACCACACCGTGGCTGAGGCGCCTCTATCAGTTGGGTAGTGATCACGGGTTGTGGCAGGTCTAGCTACATGAGTCACACGAGTTCGGCTAGCCTGCGGCATCATGGTCCAGGAGGCGCCTGGCGGGTGACCTGCCCAGCCGATAAGGAGTTCCGAGACAAAGACAAGCGGCCATGACCAACCTTCAGAGCCTGGTGAGCTACCTGGCGTGCTTCTCATTGATGGCGATGTCGTTTGCCTTGGCAGAGAAGGCTCAGCGGTACGGGCCAGGGGGGCGGACGCTCGCTCGCTTCCTCCGAGCGGTGGTCGTCGTGGGGTTCGCGGTCGGCGCCGGGTTGCGCCAGAATGTTGGTACTGACTATCAATCCTACGTAGAGGCTTTTAGAGAATCTCTTGGGGGGAATGCCCTGGAAGATTCCATTAATGGCAGTTTCGGGGTCGAACCTGTCTTCGTCGTCCTGTCTCGGTTGTCTGACAGGTTGACCAGCGGGCCGGAGGTCATGTTCTTCGTCTACGGGTTGATCACGGCTGCGGGATTTTGTTACGCAGTCCGCAGACTGTTTGCCGACATGACCGTTGAGGTCGGGCTAACGATATTCGTGTTGCTCTGCATGTTCATGCCTTTTACTCTTTCGGCTGCGCGGCAAGGTGCTGCCATGGCGATATTCCTTTACGGCGTGGTCGAAATCGTCCACAAAAAGGCGGTACGAGGAGCGGTCTATGTGGCCATCGCCGGCGTATTTCATCCGTCCACATTCTTTGTGGCTCCGCTCTTGGCCACCGCCTGGTTGATGTTCCGAAAGCGAGCCCGTAGCCCTTTGGTTGCGGTCTTTCCAGCCGCTGCGCTGGCGGGATTGCTCGGGCCGTGGGTTATCCCTCTCGTGTTGCGACTATCGATCTTTGCCCGATTCGACTACATGCTCTTGTACACCCGGGATGATCTCGTGATCGGCGGGACATTCACGCTGCAAGCACTTCTCCTGGTGGGATTGACCATTCTCGGATGGAAGCGAATAGCCAAGGAGAAGACGCTCTCATTCTTATACTTCCTGGCCGTCTTTGGGCTCGCCACCTACACGTTGTCTTTCGAGGTCGCCTTTGCCTACAGAGTGTCATTCTTCCTGCTTCCTGTCTCATGTCTGCTCGGGGGGCTGGTCATTCCACGACGAGGGCGCGTTGCATACTTGACTGGGCTGGCGGCCTTCGCCATGGCGTATTTTGTAGCCATCTACTACATCGGCGGCAGGTTTTCCGTCTTCCCATTGCAGTTCGAGTAGTGCATCCCGCCGGCCGGTGCCGCACTCAATTGCATGGGTTCGCCTGCTCGCCACGGCACGGCCTGGCTGGCCGCCAGCCTCGGAGGCAGGCCGTAGAGTTGCAGTCACCCAACGGCGTCAGGAAGGAAGCATGGCGACACAGCGGTCCGTGGACATTGTCATCCCGTGGGTGAACAGCGACGATCCCGCCTGGCAACAGGCAGTGGCCCGCTGTTCCCCCGCCTTCCAACCAAGCTCCTGTCTCGCAACGGAGGCAGATGCCCAATACCGTGACTGGAACCTGCTGCGCTACGTCTTCCGCGGTATCGAGACCTTTCTCCCTTGGGTGCGTCGCGTGTTCTTCGTGTCCATGCTTGGCCAGAAACCAGACTGGCTTGAGGAAGACTGCCCGCGGCTGACCCTCGTCGACCATCGCGACTACATCCCTGCGGAGTGGCTCCCCACGTTCAGTTCCCACCCGATCGAACTCAACCTGCACCGCATTTCCGATCTGTCGAGCCGGTTCGTCTACTTCAACGATGACACGTTCGTCATCCGCCCGATGCCCGAGTCCGCCTTCTTCGTGGCCGGTCGGCCCAGAGACCAGGTCAAGTTCTGGAGCCCTGGGGTGCGGGGCTACGGCTACTTGTACCCTCACGTCCTCATCAACAACTCTGGCGTGCTATCTCGCCACTTCTGTTACCGGACCGCAGTGCGAAACCATCCCTCGGTTTGGTTGTCGCCCCGGCACGGGGCGGTCACCATGGCTGTGGCGACCGCGACCAGCCTGCTTCCCTCCAGCTACTTTCCGGTCCTCGGCGCGCACCATTACCCGGCGGCACTCACCAAGATTGCCTACGAGCAACTCTGGGCATGCGAAGGAGACCTCCTCGCTGAAGTGTCGTCTCACAAGTACCGTGCCTTGTCGGACGTGAACCAGTACCTCATCCGAGGCTGGCAGCAGATGCAGGGGGTGATCGTGCCCCGGAACTTCGAGCGAGACGGGCGAGTCTTTAATCGGCCCGATCGGGATGTCAATCAGTTGGTCGAGACGATCGCCCAGAGGAAGGTATCGCTTGTGTGTATCAATGACCACGAGACCATGACATTCCAGGGCGGCGTCGTCGAGAAGATCCGAGGGGCGTTCGAATCCGTCCTGCCGCAGCGGTCCAGTTTCGAAAAGGCGGGCTGAGCGCTCAGGACTGCGGGCGAAGTCGGGCAAGCAGTCGGGCTGTGTAACGACGGGTGTCTGAGGAAAGCAGGCTGGAGGCCAGGAGCAGCAGGCCCGTGATGACGAGTTGAGTGATCTGCCCGAGCCACGTGTCAGGAACCAGGGAGCGGAGCAAGCCGAATTCGGCGACGAGGCCCGCAACCGCGAACACGAGGACACCCCACGTCCAGCGCAGGGACAAGCCGAGGGCGAAGCGTGACGACAGGCCGGTCTTCGGCACGGCGTAGAGGCACGCTGAAACGACCATGAGGACGTTGCCTGCGAGAATGCACACAGCCACCGGCACGGCGCCCCAGCGGGCCACGATGAGGATGCTGGCGATCATGGCCAGGCGAGGCCAGAACTCCGACCAGAACAGTGTCGTCACCCGTGTGGTCGCTACGAGGAGCCAGTAGTAGATGCTGGCGGAGGCGTTGATGATGGAGCTGAGGGCCAGCACCGCGACGATGGGGGCCACCTCAGGCCATTGACCGCCCAGCGCCAGACGGACGACGAACGGGGCGTTCAGCGCGATCAGGCCGCAGCCGAGAGCGCACAACAGAGAGACAGGTCCGTGGGCGCCCAATCCGAATTCCGCCTTGGTCCGGATGTCCCCTTCGGCCTGCGACATTCGGGGCACGACGAGCCTGGTCATGGGGGTCATGATCTGGCGCAGGGGCGCGACCGAGATCTGGAGCCCTCGGTTGTAGGCCCCCACAAGGCCCGCCGGATGGTACTTGCCCAGAGCGATCTGGTCGACGTTGCTGGAGATGGCGTTGACTAGATGGACGACCACGATGGTGAGACCGCGTGTGAGCAGGGGTCGTGTGCCCGCGTGACGGCGTGGCAGGCCGGGCTTCCACGGCGTCAGACCCACCAGTATCACGACGGTGGCCAATGGAGCCAGCAGAGCTTGGACGGTCAAGGCGACCAAGCCGTGACCGAGGAAGGCGAGGATCAGGGCGCCGAGAACGCCGATCACGCCGCCGAGGACATCGGCCAACGCCACGCGGGAATAGGACCCGGTCCGGTTGCCTTCGACCCGGAATTGAGCGCCGATGCCGGCGACGACGAACAGGAACGCCAAGACCCGGCAGACCCACCGGAGCTCTGGTTGGTCATAAATGTCGGCCACCAGGGGAGCGGCGAAGAAGAGGGCGCTTGTGAAAACGAAGCCGCAGCCCGTGTTGAGCCAGAAGAGGTTCGACTTCTGCTCGTGGGACAAGACGGGGGCTTGGAGGGCGGCGGTCGACAATCCCAGGTCGCCCACTGTGGCAGCGACAGCGACTATCGCGGTCACGATGGCGACGATGCCGAAGTCGCTCTTCGGGAGCATGCGGGACAGGACAACCAGGGCAACCAGTTGGATGACGTACTTGATCCACTGGCCGCCGAGGAGAATCGCCCCAGCCCGGGCCCCGAACGATGACGCAGCCATGGGTCAGTAGCCTAACCGCCTCGGCCGATCGGCACACGTCTGTCAGTGTTTACCCGTGGGTCGGGGCGCTCGCGGCGGCCCACCCGCCTTGCCAGGAAG
>JAISTE010000111.1 GCA_031272825.1 Propionibacteriaceae bacterium
CTCATGATGGCCCTGGGCATCCACGAAGGCTCGGCGATGATGCGCCCGATGGCCATCGTGTGCATCGGAGGGCTGCTCTACGGCACGCTCATGACGCTGTTCGTCGTGCCGATCATCTACGACCTGCTGGCGAAGAAGAACCCGCGAGTGATCGCCGAGGAAGAGTTCGCCGACGTCGATCAGTGACCTACGCCCGACGGATGAACCTAGTTCGTCCGTCGGGTGTAATCGTCCCTGAGCTAAGGCTCGCGGCCGTTTTGCGCTGCCGATTGCCGCGATATTGTTCGAGTACAAGACTCAAGGAGAACACATGAAGAAGATCGGCGGCGCCATCGTGGCGCTCGTTGTGATCGCCGCCGCCTGCGTCGGCGGCTACTTCGGCTATCAGTACTACCAAGACCATTACGTCGGCACCGAGACCTGGGCGAAGATCACCTATACGCCCGAAAAGCAGATGCAGATCTCCGACAGCGGCGAGCGCATCACGGATTCGACGACCGGCGCCCAGATCTACGAATACGAGTACGAGGTCACCGGCTACACCGCCGACGGCCACGAGCGGACTATGACCTTCCGCATCGACGGCGTCGATCCGAAGCCGCTGGAGGTGGGCAGCTACGTCGAGTGCATGGCCTCCGACGCCCGCGTGGTTTCCGGCCCGAAGACGGTTTCCGAAAGCGACGTCCCGGCTTCCGTGCTGCAAAAGCTTGGCTAGCCAAATCTGACATTTCGGCCCAAGTGTGAAAGAATGCTTGGGCTTGCCCAAGTGGCGGAATGGTATACGCGGTCGGCTCAAACCCGGCTGGTCTTGCGACCTTAGGGGTTCGAATCCCCTCTTGGGTACATAAACAAAAAGCGGCGGAGGAAACCCTCCGCCGCTTTTTGTGCTCTTAGCGCACTTCGTAGATTCGCAGCGCGTTCGTCGAATAGGACTGCCTGCCGGGGTTGCCGGAGACGATAACCACGCGGTCGCCGGGGTGAACCATTCCCAGGTCGGTCATGGCGTTTTGCACGGACTCGATCATGGCGTCCAGCGTCGTGTACTCCGGGGTGACGTAGGAGCGCACGCCCCAGCACAGCGTCAGCTCGTTGGCCGTCTTGGGCTTCGGGGTGAAGGCCATGATCGGGATGGACGAGCGCAGGCGGGCCAGGCGGTGCGGCGTGTCGCCGGAGATGGTGAACGCGGCCAGGTACTTCGCCCCGGCCTGCTCGGCCACCTCGACGGCGGCCTTGGAGATCACGCCTGAGGTGGTGTGCGGATCCCACATCAGCTCGCGGATCTCGCCGATCTCCGATTCCTCGGTCTTGGTGATGATGCGGCGCATGACCTCGACGGACTGCACCGGGTACTGCCCCGCGGCCGTCTCGCCGGAGAGCATCACCGCGTCGGCGCCGTCGAGCAGCGCATTGGCGACGTCGGAAACCTCGGCCCTGGTCGGGCGGTAGTGGGTGATCATCGAGTCAAGCATCTGCGTGGCGACGATCACGGGCTTGGCCCAACCGCGGGCCTTGTCGACGATCATCTTCTGCACCGACGGGACGTCCTCAAGCGGCAGCTCCACGCCGAGATCACCGCGGGCCACCATGAAGGCGTCGAAGGTGTCGATGATCTCATCCAGGTTGTCGACGGCCTGCGGCTTCTCGATCTTGGCGATCACGGGAACCTTGACGCCCTCCTCGGCCATGATCTGGCGCACGGGCTCAATGTCCTTGGGCGAACGCACGAAGGACAGGGCCACCATGTCCGCGCCGTGACGCAGGGCGAAGCGCAGGTCGGCGGCGTCCTTTTCAGAAAGGGCGGGCACGGAGACCGGAACGCCGGGCAGGTTTATGCCCTTGTGGTCGGAGATCTTGCCGCCGACGATGACCTCGGTGACCACGTCGGTGTCGGTCACCTCGACGGCCTTCAGCACGATGTTCCCGTCGTCGATCAGGATGTCATCGCCGACGGAGACGTCCTGGGTCAGCGACTTCAAGGTGGTGGAGGCGCGCTCGGCTGTGCCCGGGACGTCCTCGGTGGTGATGGTGAACTGGTTGCCCTTCTTGATCTTGACCGGGCCGTCAGGGAAGACGCCCAGGCGGATCTTCGGGCCCTGGAGGTCGCACAGCACGCCGATCGGGCGGCCAACCTCACGGGCAGCATCGCGCACGGCCTGCAGACGCTTTTGATGTTCGACGTGGTCGCCGTGGCTCATGTTCAGTCGGGCGACGTTCATGCCGGCCTTCGCCAGCTCAAGGATTTGTTCGGGGGTGTCGGACGCCGGTCCGAGCGTGCAAACGATTTTTGCTCTTCTCACAGCCATGAGCCTACTTCCAATCTATCGGTCTGTCAGTACTGGGACTGACGATTTTTCCCTTGCGGTCAGGCTCGTGTCACGCGTTGCGCTCGACGAGCTCCAACGCATTGGCGAGATCTCTAGGATATACCGAGCTGAAGGTGAGCCACTCCCCCGACCGCGGATGGTTGAAGCCCAGCTCGACCGCGTGCAACCATTGCCGTACCAGTCCCAGGCGGTCGGCGAGCGCGGGATCTGAGCCGTAGGTGGGATCGCCGACGACCGGATGCCCGATGGCCTGCATGTGTACACGAATCTGGTGGGTGCGTCCGGTCTCCAGCCGAACCTTCAGCAGCGTGGTGCGGCGGTGGGCCTCCAGCGTCTCGTAGTGGGTGACCGATGGCCGTCCCTTGGCCGTGACGGCCATCTTGTAGTCGTACCCGGGATGGCGGCCGATGGGGGCGTCGATGGTGCCCTCGTGGGGGTCGGGCAGCCCCTGGACGAGCGTGTGATAGATCTTCAGCGTCGTGTGATCGCGGAATTGCTGCTTTAGCGAGGTGTAGGCCGGCTCGGACTTGGCGACCACCATCAGCCCCGAGGTTCCGACATCCAGCCTCTGCACGATCCCCTGACGCTCGGGTGCGCCCGAGGTAGAGATCCTGAACCCGGCCCCGGCCAGATGCTCGACGACCGAGGGGCCTTCCCAGCCCAGCGACGGATGCGCGGCCACCCCGGCAGGCTTGTCGACGACCACCACGTCGGCGTCGTCGTAGACGATACCCATGCCGTCGACGACCAGCGGCACGACCTCCACCTTGCGTTCGCTGAGATCAGTGAGCTCCAGCAGCTGCCCGGGTTTCACGCGGGCGCTCTTGCTCACTTGCTCGCCGTCCAGAGAGATGGTTCCGGCCTCCAGGAGCTGGTCGATGCGGTTCCGGCTCAGGCCCGAGATGCGGGAGGCAGCCTTGTCGATCCGCTCCCCGGCGAGGCCGTCAGGGATGAGGAAGACGCTCACTTGGCGTCCTTGTGCTTCTCGTCTTTGATGTTTTCGCCCTTGAGGCCGACGCCCTTGACGACGGAGAGATAAAGCAGCCCAATAGCGGCGAAGGTGATCCACATGTCGGCCACGTTGAACACAGCGAAGTAGGGCACCTGGATCATGTCCACGACCTCGCCGTGGAAGGGCCCGGGAGAACGGAAGAGGCGATCGGTGAGGTTTCCGGCGATCCCGGCCCACAGCAGGCCGGTGACTGCCGCCCAGCCGAGGTTGCGTACGCGCGGGGCGAGCCAGAACGTCACGAATATCAAGGCGACGAGAGCTAGGACGGAGAAGCCGACCGTGAAGCCCTCCCCCATCGAGAAGGCCGCGCCGGGGTTGCGCACTAGGGTGAACACGACAACACCGCCGAGGATCGGAACCGGCTGGGAGTAGTTGGCCAGCACATACTCTTTGACGCCGAAGTCCAACAGGTAGCCCACCAAAGCTATGGACGCGATCAGCACCCAGGCCTTGACAGACCTCTTAGTCGTTACAGGAATCGCTCTCTTCTTTCCGCGCTGCGTTTACATTCGACGCACAGTCTAGCGCGCGGGAAAACTTGAAGTCTTTCCTTGCCAATCGCCTCACCGCAGCTCTCGCACCAGCCGTATTGGCCGTCGTCGAACAGTTTTAGTGCGGTTTGGGCGTCTTCGAGCATGACGGAGGCATGGGTGATCAGCACGAGCTCTTGGTCGCGCTCGGTGATGGAGAATCCGATGTCTATCGCATCGCGCCCGGCGCTCTCAGCGCCGTCGTCGAACAGATCGGCCAGCTCGATGCGGATGTCCCGCATCGCCTGCTCCAGCCGGATCACCTCGTCTTCGAGCTCTTTGCGGATGGCCGCGAGCTCTTTCTTTGTCCACGGGGCCTCGTCGGGGGCGACGGGCATAGCACTCACCTTCAACATGCGTCAGACACTATCGATAAGTAACGGCTACGGCAACGTTTTTCGGCGTGTTGCGCGAATATCTATCCGAAATCGTAGCAATTGCGCAACATGTTGCATTATTTCCGGTGGATACCTGTACTTCGTCATCCTGCGCGAAGACACAAAAAGGACGCCCCGGCCTGACTCCGGGGCGTCCTTACGATATTTGGCTACTGGTTGAGCAGTGCGTCCAGGCGCGGCGTGCCGGACTGGTTGAGCTCGTCGAGGATGACCGGCTTATCGCCGGGCTCGAAGTTGGAGTTGTTCAGCGTCTCGGTCTGGGAGGCCAGGAAGCCCGAGAGGTTGGAGCGGAACTTGGACTCGAACTCGCGCAGCGAAGCAACCTTGGCGGCCAGCGTGTCGCGATCCTGCTCAAGCTGGGCGAACAGCTCACGGCGGCGGTTCGCGGCCTCAGTGTTGATGGCGTCGGCCTTCTGCTGGGCCTGCTCTGTGAGCTGCTGGGCGTTGACGCGGGCCTCGGATTCGGTCCGCTCGGCGCGGGTGCGCGAATCGGTGACGATCTCGTGGGCCTTGCGGTTGGCCGTATCGAGCACGTTCTCAGCCTCGCCGCGGGCGTTGGCGACCAGGTTGGCGGCGTCCGTCTTGGCGCCGGCTACCAGGGTCTCGGCCTGCTCGGTGGCCATCTGCAGCAGCTTGGCGACCGCGGGAGCGGCATCCGGAGCGGCCTTGACGACGATGTTCTCGACGCCGCCGGTGGACTGGGCAGCGGGCTGTACGGCCTTCGACTGCACTTCGCCGCGCAGGCGCTCGGCCTCATTGCGCAGCGGCACGAGCTCCTTGTCGCGCTCGGTGATCTCCTGGCGCAGGCGGCCAATGTCCTCCTGCTGACGATTCAGGCGATCCTGAAGCTTGTTGATCTCGTTGCGGGCGTCGGCCAGTTCCTTCTCAGCCTGGGAAGAACCGGGGGCGGCGACGACCTGCGGGGCCGGGGCGGCGGGCTTGGGTGCCTTCTGCAACTCCTCGACGCGCGAACGCAGGTTGTTGTTCTCGCTGGTGAGAGCCTCGAGCGTGGTCTCTACCTTGTCGACGAAGTCGTCCACGTCCACAGGCTCGTAGCCGTTCTTGCGTGCAAGGTGGAACCTGGTATTGCGGACTTGCTCAAGAGTAAGAGTCATGTTTTACCTCGTTCGAAGCTGTGGTCGCGCCTTGCGACCAGGTATGAGGTTATTCCAAGTGGGCCTCAAGTCTCAACATTGGAGGGTCTTCGGACACGAAAGTTGAAGGTTTTCTTGAGAGTTTGCTGAGAAGGGCGCACGCAGTTCACAAGCGCTGAAAGCCGAAACCTTAACGAAACCTGGAAATCTGAGTTCAGGCTTCGACCAGGTGACGACATGCCCACGCGCAGGGTTGTGCGGCAGTTTTCGTTGACACTGACGGCTGAGCCACTTTGCGAGATCAGGAGAACCAGGAGCCGCGACGATCTTCGGGTGCCGGGGCGGCGGGCTTAGGTGCCTTCTCCAATTCCTCGACGCGCGAACGTAGGTTGTTGATCTCGCTGGTGAGAGCCTCGAACGTGGTCACCACCTTGTCGACGAACGCGTCCACGTCCGCAGGCTCGTAGCCGTTCCCGCGTGCAAGGTGGAACCTGGTTTTGTTGATTTGCTCAAGAGTAAGAGTCATGTTTCACCTCATTATTCGAAGCTGCGGTCGCGCCTTGCAACCAGCTATGAGGCTATTCCAAGTCAGCCTCAAAATCTCGACATTGGAGAGTCTTCGGACACGAAAGTTGAAGGTTTTCTTGACAGTTTACGCAGAACAGCGCACGCCTCTCACAAATGCTGAAAGCCCAATAACGAAACCTGGAGATCCAGGTTCAGGCTTCGACCAGGTTGGGCAGCTCGCCGGTGTGCACGGACTCGATGAGATCCTGGTGTGTGTCGTCGTCTAGAACCACGCTGGGCGGGGTCACCAAGAACACGTTCTTGGTGATGCGCTCCATCGAGCCCTCGGTTCCGAACACCAACCCGGCACCGAAATCGATGATGCGCTTGGCGTCGGCGGTAGACATCTCGGAGAGGTCGAAGATGACCGGGGCTCCGGCGCGGTACTGCTCGCCGATCAGCCGCGCGTCGTTGTAGCGCAGCGGCTGAACGGAAACGATCTGCTTGACGTCGACGATCTGGCTCGGCTCAGCCACGGCCTCCTCTTCGGCGGCGGCAGGCTCGGGGGCCTCGTCGTCAACCTCTTCCGGGACGGACAGCCCCAGCCACACCCCAATATTGCGAAGCGCGCCCATCATCGCCTACTTCAGGAAGTCGGGGACGTCGAGGATCTCATCGTCGTCTGCCGGCGGTTCCACGTGCTTGGGCGTTTCAACAACCGGCGAAACCGGGGCGACGGGACGAGCTACAGGCGGCACGATGGGTGCGGGCGGCGGCGTGTAGGAGGGCGTTGCGGGCGCGGCAGTCCGGCGCGGCTGAGTCTTGGAATCGAACCCGGCGGCGATGACAGTGACGCGTACCTCGTCACCCAGGGCGTCGTCGATAACGGTACCGAAGATGATATTGGCATCGTCTGCCGCGGCCGTCTCGATGAGGTCGGCCGCGATCT
>JAISTE010000165.1 GCA_031272825.1 Propionibacteriaceae bacterium
GGATCGCAGCCGGATCGTCGCCGCCCCTAGGTTGCTCACCTCGTCGATCTTGATGACCGTGTAGACGTCGCCGGCCGATTCGATGATCTCTTGAACCATGTCGGTGGTGATGGCATCCAGCCCGCAGCCGAAAGAGTTGAGCTGCACGAGTGAGACGTCGGGAGCGTTGCGCACCTGGGCCGCGGCCTCGTACAGGCGCGAGTGGTAGGCCCACTGATCCATCACCCGCATGGGGTGTTCGACGTACTCACCCTCGCGCAGCGAATCTTCAGTGAGGACGGCCATGCCCAGTTTCACGATCGCATCGGGGATGCCGTGGTTGATCTCGGGATCGACGTGGTAGGGCCGGCCCGCCAACACGATCGAGCGCATCCCGTGCTCGCGCGCGTATTGGAGGGCGCGGTCGCCCTCGGCCCGGACGTCGGCGTGGAAGGCGTCCCACTCGGCATACCCGGCCTCGACCGCCTCCTTCGCTTCCGGGAGCGTCACGTTCCAGTCGGCAAAGACTTCGACCAGGCGTTTGGCCAAGAACTCGGGGTTGTTGAGGTTCAGGTGCGGGTCGAGGAAGCGCACGGATTTCAGCCGGTCGATGTTGTGTTCGAGGGTCTCGGGGTAGAAGGAGACGATCGGGCAGTTGTAGTGGTTGTCCGAGTGCTCCTTGCGCTCGTAGGAGACGCACGGGAACCAGATGGTGTCGATTCCCTTGTCAAGCAGCCATTCGATGTGCCCGTGGGCGAGCTTGGCCGGGTAGCAGGTGTTCTCGGCGGGGATGGATTCCATGCCGGCCTCGAACAGCTCGTGGTTGGATCGGCCCGAGAGAATGACGCGGAACCCAAGCTTGGTCAGGACGGTGAACCACAGCGGGTAGTCCTCGTACATTCCCAGCGCGCGCGGGATGCCGATGTCGCCGCGTTTGGCGTCGGATTCCTTGAGCCGACGGTAGCCGAAAGCCCGCTGGTACTTGTAGTCGTACAAGTTGGGGATCTCGGACTTCTTCGGACGACGGTCGAGCGAGGCCCCGCGCTCGCAGCGGTTCCCGGAAACATTCCTCACCCCGTCGTCGAATGTGGTGATGGTGAGCTTGCAGTGGTTCTGGCACAGCTGGCAGGTGCGCTGCTCGGACTCGGCCCGGAACGCGTCCAGGTCGCGGGTTTGGAATGGGGAAACAATTACCCCATCACTCGCCAAGCGCTCGACCCTTTCGTCTGGTGACTTCTTCACCCCGTCATCCTGCGCGAAGTCGCAGGATCTAAGTGAAGACAGTGCATTGAAGCGGGAGAGATCCTGCGACTCCACTTCGTTTCGCGCAGGATGACGAGAGGTGTTTCGCGCTGGATCACGAGAGGTGTTTCGCGCAGGATCACGAGAGGTGGTTGTTCCATTCCGTACAAAATGAGAAAAGGCGGGCTTCGCCATTGGGGTCGGCAAGGCGCTGAGCGCCGCACCGTAGGCGCCCATGAGCCCGGCGATGTCGGGGCGCACCACCTCGACGCCGGTCAGCAGCTCGAAGGCCCTGAGCACGGCGTCGTTCAAGAAGGTGCCGCCTTGAACCACGACCGTCGAGCCGAGTTCTCCGGCATCGCGCAGCTTTATCACCTTGTAAAGGGCGTTGCGAACCACGGAATAGGACAGGCCCGCCGAGATGTCACCCAAGGTCGCGCCCTCTTTTTGCGCTTGCTTGACCGAGGAGTTCATGAACACCGTGCAGCGCGAGCCGAGGTCTACCGGATGCTCGGCCTCGCACCCGGCCTTGGCGAAATCGGTAAGACCGGTGTTCATCGTCGAAGCGAAGGTCTGCAGGAAGGAACCGCAGCCCGAGGAGCAGGCCTCGTTGACCGCGATCGAATCGACGGCCCCGCCGCGGATCTTCATAAATTTCATGTCTTGCCCGCCGATGTCGATCACCGACGTGACGCCCGGGGCCACCTCGCGCGCGGCCCGGTAGTGGGCCATGGTTTCGATAACGCCCGCGTCGGCGTGGGTGGCGGCCTGAACCAGGGCCTCGCCGTAGCCGGTGACGCAGGCCCGGGCAATGTAGGCGTCAGCGGGCAGCGCCTCGCGGATCTGGCGGGAGATCGCCAGCGCGGCGGCCACCGGATCGCCTTCGTTGGAGCCGTAGGTGGAGAACAGAATCGAGCGCGATTCGTCGATGACTACGGATTTTATGGTGGTTGAGCCCGCGTCGATGCCGACGTAAACCGGCCCGACGGCCTCGGAAAGACGCCCCCTCGGGATGCGGTGCTGTGCGTGGCGGGTATCGAACTCGGCCCGCTCGCGCTCATCCAAGAACAGCGGGCGCATGGTCTTGGTGAGGGTTTGGTTCTCGGCCTTGCGCAGGCCGTCGATCAGGTGAGATAGGGAAAGCGCGGGTTCCTTGGCCAGCATGGCCGCGCCCATCGCCACATAGAGCTGGCCGTCCTCAGGGGCTTGAAGGGAGGTGACGCGGGAGCCGAGCGCCCGGCGGTAGGCCTCGCGCAGCTGCGGCAGGAAGTGCAGCGGCCCGCCGAGCAAAATCACGTTCCCCGTGATCGGATGCCCGCAGGCCAGCCCGGCGATCGTCTGGTTGGCGACGGCCTGGAACACTGAGGCCGCGATGTCCGAGTGCGCGGCCCCCTGGTTCAGCAGCGGCTGCAC